>NZ_MAQZ01000002.1:0-255982 GCF_001756285.1 Frankia sp. CgMI4 | reverse complement strand
GGGGGCCGAGCCGCCCCGAGCCCCCCGCGTTGCGCCTTCGGCGCTGCCTTGGTTGGCTGGCTGCGCGGAGAGGCTCAGCCGGCGGGGCTGCCCACCGACGGCGTGGAGACGTCCTCGATGCGCACCGCGTAGTCCTCGATCACCGGATTGGCCAGCAGGGTCGAGGCCAGGTGCTCGACCCGGGCCAGGACCGCGCCGTCGAGGTCCGTGCCCTCCTCCAGCTCCAGCTCGAAACGCTTGCCCTGGCGGACCCCGACGATCCCACTCACGCCGAGGCGCGGCAGCGCGGCGAGCACCGCCTGCCCCTGAGGGTCGAGAATCTCCGGCTTGAGCATCACATCCACCACAACCCTGGTCACACCCGCGGACACTACCGGTCGAGCGGCGTAGTGAGCCGGATCTCGCCCGCCCGGGGCGTACAGATCGTACAGATCCGGTAGGCGATCTTGGATAATGCGGGCTTCCCGGGAACATCGGCCCYTAAGCTCGGCTGGTGTCGTTCTGGCGGGCATCCGTCCCGGTCGTCGGGTTCGATCTCGATCTGACCCTGTTGGATGCCCGGCACGGCATCCGGGCGACCTTCGCCGTCCTGTCCGCCGAGACCGGGGTGGCGGTGGACGCCGAGACGGTCGTCGCCCGGCTCGGCCCGCCGCTGGAGACGGAGCTCGCCCACTGGTTCCCGCTGGCCGAGGTCGCGGCCGTGGCGGCCCGCTACCGCGAGCTCTACGCGGTCCACGCGCTGCCGGCGTCGCTGCCGATGCCGGCCGCGGTGGCCGCGGTGGCCGCGGTGCGGCGGCTAGCCGGCCGGGTAGTGGTCGTCACCGCGAAGAGCACGGCGCTGGCCCGCGCGAGTCTGGACCGGATCGGCATCACCGCCGACGTGGTGGAGGGAGCCCGGTTCGCGCAGACGAAGGGCGAGGCCCTGCGCGCCCACCGCGTGGACGTCTTCGTCGGTGACCACGTCGGCGACATGGTCGGCGCCCGCGACGGCGGTGCTCTCGCCGTCGGGGTCGCCACCGGGCCCTGCTCGGCCGCCGATCTGCTCTCCGCCGGCGCCGACGTCGTCCTCCCCCGGCTGGCCGACTTCCCGCCCTGGCTGGTYGACGAGGCCCGGCGCCGACGACAGCCGGGCTGACGCCGCGACGCGGTGGGCCCGGCGGGGGTCCGCACCCCCGGCCGTGAGATCAAGGAACTACCGGGAACGGGTGACAGGATCTGCCCGTGAACCGGTGCCGTCCCCGGGGTGGTCGGCGTCCCCGGGACGATCGGCCTCCCTGCGGGCCCCGTGGTCGGGCGGATGTGGGTTGTTCACGTAGAGATCGGGATCGCTCTCCTCGGGAATCCGGGATCGGGCGGCGGCGAGCACCCCCACCAGCGCCACGGCGAACCCGATGGTCAGTCCGCCGCCGGCGACGGCGTTCAGCCAGGTCGGCAGATTCTCGGCGCCCAGGAAGAAGGGGATCACCGCCGCCGCCGTGGCGACCAGACCGGTTCCGAAGAGCACGGCCCCGATCCGGACCAGCCGATCCGCCCAGGTCACCGGCGGCGGGGTTGCGACCGGAGCCATGACCTCGCTTACCGCACCGCCGGCCACGGGTCCGACCTGCCGGGACGAGGGTTTCGCCGACACGTACGACAGCCTACGAGGATGTGGTGCCGAACGCGGGCCGGGCCACTGTCACGGGARGGAGATGGGCGCACCCGACAGCCGATCGCTACCGAAGACGCACGCGACGTGCGGCCGACGGATAGCCTGGGAATCACTCATCTTCCGTTGCGTTGTCCTGCCGTTACACAGAACGAGGTCGCCCGTGCCCACCGGCAAAGTCAAGTGGTTCGACGTCGACAAGGGCTTCGGCTTTCTCAGCCGGGACGACGGCGGCGACGTCTTCGTGCACAAGGCCGCCCTGCCCGCCGGGGTCGACCGGCTGAAACCCGGCGACCGGGTCGAGTTCGGCGTCGCCGCCGGGCGGCGTGGCGACCAGGCACTGTCGGTCCGGCTGCTGACCGCCCCGCCGTCGGTCGCCAAGGCGGCCGCCCAGGCCGCGCGGCGCAGTCCGGACGAGCTGCACAGCATGGTCGAAGACATGATCAAGGTGCTGGACGACGTGCAGCGGGACCTTCGTCGCGGCCGGTATCCCGACCGGCGGACCGCCCAGCGGGTCGCCAAGGTCGTGCACGCCGTAGCCAACGAGTTGGAGGTCTAGACCGGCGGCAGGAAACCGACCCGTCGGCCGCACCCGGTGCACACCGCGACCTGGGCGCCCGGTTCCTCGTCGGACGCCGCCAGGTGGGTCAGTGGCACCGGGCCACCGCACCAGGGGCAGAGCAGCCAGGGGCCGTCCACCCCGCGTGGCCCGGGCTCGGACGGACCGGATGTCACGTTTCCGCCAGCACAACGGTCACCCTAGCCGCATCCATCGAATCCGCTGTCGAATCCGCTGTTCCCATCAGATCAGCGACACCGGCCGAGCCAGCCACATCAATCGGGATCCGGGCATGAGCCGAGATCGAGCCCTTCATCAGATTGGCCACACTGGTACGCATCGGTTCACGATGCCTCCTCGGTTAGGGCCTCATCCGCCGCGGCCTGCGCGCCGTGGCGGCAACACATTGTCGGGGAGCCGACCGGTCCCGTCGGCGGGGAGCCCGCGTGCGACTGGAAGCGTTGGCAGTGCGGCAGACTGCGAACGTAGACCAGACCGAACCATGAGCAGCCCCGCAGCCGGCCGCGGTGGCATCGCCGAGGGCCGTCCCACCTCCGCTGATCGGCGGAGGGCACGGATYGGCGGTCGGAACGAGGCGTCGGATCGGGATTCGAGAGGCATTCGTGTGACAAGCAGTGGACAGCGGTCGTGATCACAGCCGTGCGGTGCTGACCGTGGCCGACAACGCCGCACGCATGGGTCCCGGCCGCTCCGAACCAGGTGATCCGCTCAATCCACACGAGCCCCGGTCGGTCGGCCCCTACGTTCTGCTCAGCCGGCTCGGGGTCGGCGGCATGGGCACGGTCTACCTGGCGAGGAACCGGGCYGGACGGCGGGTTGCCATCAAGGTCATCAGACCGGACCTGGCCGCCGACGAGGAGTTCCGCCGCCGGTTCCGGGCCGAGGTCGAAGCGGCACGCAAGGTTGCTCCCTTCTGCACCGCCGAAGTCCTGGACGCGGATCCGAATGCGCCCGCGCCGTACCTCGTCACCGAGTTCATCGACGGCGTCCGGCTGGACATGCAGGTCGACAAGGGCCCGCTGACCTCGTCGACCCTGACCGGACTGGCCGTGGGGGTCGCGACGGCGCTCACCGCGATCCACAGCGCCGGCCTCGTCCATCGGGATCTCAAGCCCAGCAACGTGATGCTCTCACTGTCCGGGCCACGCGTGATCGATTTCGGGATCGCGCAGGCCCTCGAGGGCGCGAAGGCGAAGCYCACGGCATGGGGCTTCGGCTCCGCCGGGTGGATGGCGCCCGAGCAGGTGCACGGCCAGCCCATCGGTCCGGAGGCGGACGTCTTCGCCTGGGGCATCCTCATTGCCTACGCTGGTACCGGCCGCCACCCGTTCGGCGACGGTACGGACATCGACCTCGGCATGCGCATCGTCGGGTCCGCCCCGGACCTGCGCGGTCTGYCGCAGCCACTGGTCGGCCTGGTCAGCGCGGCCCTGGCCAAGCATCCCGACGACCGGCCGAGCGCCCGGGACCTGCTGCTGCGGCTCATCGCGCAGCCACCCTCCCGCGGTACCGGTGCCATCGGCGAGGCGATGGGTCAGGCCGAGGAGCTCCTGAGCAGAACCGGCGAGGTGCCCCGCGCCGCCCCGACCCGGATCGGCCCGGCGACCTCGGCTCCCGCGCGTCAGGTCCACTGGAACGCGGGCGCTCCCGCCGCCCGGGCGGGCCAGGGACCGGGACAACCACGCCAGGCACCACCGGGGCAGTCCGGTGCGCACAGCCCGAGGGGACGCCCCGGCCCGCGGCCCGCCCAGCTGGGCGAGCGGATGGGTGGGCAGGTCCCCGGCGCGCCGCCGGGGCCGTGGTCCGGCCAGGCTCCCGATCGGCACGGGCCGGTACCGGGCGAGCCCGGCGCGCCGTACCCGTCCTTCGCCCAGCCGCCGCCGGCCCGCGGGCTCGATCGCAGGCGACTCGTCTGGATCGCCGTCATCGTCCTGGGCGCGCTGATCGCCATCGCGGTCGTGGTCAGCCTGCCCGGAAAGAGCGGCCAAAATGGTTCCGCGGAACAGTCGGCGGCCACGACCGCCCCGTCGCGCTCCACCGGTCCGAGCACGGCACCGGGTCCGGCCAGCGGCCTGAACCGCCCCGTCACGGATGGCCAGCTCGAGTTCATCGTGGATTCCTTCCGATGCGGGCAGACCAAACTCGGTGACGGACTGCTCGCTCGGCACACGGACGGCCAGTTCTGCCTGGCCCACGTGACCGTGCGCAACATCGGCGACTCCACCCGCACGCTGGTGACCTCATCCCAGTTTCTGTGGGACGGCGGCGGCGGCCGGCACAGCGCCGATTTCCTCGCCCGCTTCCAGCTGAGTAACGAGGATCTGTGGGATTCGATCAACCCGGGTGACCTCAGAGCGGGCACCATGGTCTTCGACATCCCACGGGACGCCACGGCCCAGGAGTTGGAGCTGCACGACAATCCGGTGAGCGCGGGAGCCCGCGTTCCCGTCCCCTGACGGTGGCCGACCAACCCGGCGGGCCGATCTCCAGTTAATGTCACCCTCGATCCGAACGGACCCGAAGCGGGGCGAGCACTTCCCACGGGTTCCGAACCGTCGAGGTGGGGAGTCCGGTGCGAAGAAGCGGTGTCGGTCCAGATCGTCACGGACCCGGTCGGCCCGGTCGACCCGGCGGAGCCGCGGCCCTCGCCGTCCTCGCCGTTTTCGTCCTCGTCGGCGGCCTGACCGGTTGCAGTGACCTTTCCGACCAGACCGGAACGTCCAACCAGGTTGGTGCCCCGACCGCCAGCGGCTCGGCGCTGAAGCTGCTCGCCACCCTTCCGATCAAAGCGGAGGACAACTCTCCCAGGTACCGCCGGGACGAGTTCGGGCCCGCCTGGTCGGACATCGACGACAACGGGTGTGACACCCGTAACGACATTCTGCGGCGAGATCTGCGCAGCACCACCATCCGCAGATCGGACGGCTGCACGGTGCTGACCGGCGAGCTCCGGGATCCGTACACCACCAGAATCATCCGTTTCGACCGTGGACGGAACTCCGCCAGCGTGCAGATCGACCACGTCGTCCCCTTGGCGGATGCGTGGCGGACCGGCGCGCTCAACTGGACCGCTCGGGAACGGCTCCAGTTCGCCAACGATCCGGAGAACCTGCTGGCTGTCGACGGTCCCACGAATCAGCRCAAGAGCGATCACGACGCCGCCGAATGGTTGCCGCCGAGCCCGGGGGAGCAGTGCCCCTACGTCGCGCGCCAGGTGGGATTGAAGGCCCGTTACCGCCTGTGGGTCGTCCAGGCGGAGGCGGACGCGATGCGCGCCGTTCTCCAGAAGTGCCCGAACCAGCCGGCACTGGGGCTGACCCCGAGCGGCTGACCGGAAGCCCGCGGCGCTGAATCATCCGAGAAATGCGGAGCAGCCGGCGGGGTCGGCCCGGACCCGGCGGGGTCGGCCGGCGGTTCTCAGCGGACGGTGGGCGCGGCGCCGCTCTCGCTCACCATCGGGCGGCCGTGCGCCTGCCAGGAGAGCATCCCGTCAGTCAGGTTGCGGACCTGCCAGCCGCCCTGCCTGAGGTAGTTGGTGACGGCGGCGGACCTACCGCCCGAGCGGCACACCACGACGACCTCGCGTTCCCGGGGAACCTCGTCGAGCCGGGCGACCAGTTCACTCATCGGGATGTGCAGCGCGCCGGCGATGTGACCGGCGGACCACTCGTCGGGCTCCCGCACGTCCACCATCAGCGGGGCACCGTCCGCGGAAAGCTCGACCGGTAGCTCCGCGACGCCGACAGCCGGTATCTGATCGGTACTCACGTCTCCATCCTGCCATCAGGACCCTCCGAGGGGGCTCGCGGTTCAGCGCAGCGGCCGCGGAAGCACGGGGACGAGGTCGGCGTCGGCGGCGCGGGAGAGCAGGGCCTCGACGGCGGCGAACCCTTCGTCGCCGAGGTCGAGGCTGAACTCGTTGACGTACAGCTGGATGTGGGCGTCGACGACGTCGGGCGTCATCTCCTGGGCGTGGGCGAGGACGTAGTCGGCGCTGGCGGCGGGATCGGCGAAGGCCGCGGCGACGCTCGCCCGCACCGCGGCGGACAGCACCGGACCGTCCAGCCCCCGGCGGGCGAGGATCGCGCCGAGCGGAATGGGCAGCGAGGTCTGGCCCTCCCACCAGTCGCCAAGGTCGACGAGCGCCGTCAGTCCATAGGACGGGTAGGTGAAGCGGGACTCGTGGATGACGAGCCCCGCGTCATACGCGCCATCGCGGACGGCGGGCATGATCTTCTCGAAGGGAAGCACGTCGACGTTCGTCACGCCCTCGTCGGCCGCCCACAGCCGGAACAGCAGGTAGGCCGTGGTGCGGGTGCCGGGGATGGCGACCCGGGCACCGCGCAGGTCCGACCGCCCGGCGGTGAGGACGAGTGGGCCGCAGCCGCGGCCCAGGGCCCCGCCCGCCGTCAGCAGCTGATACCCGGTGAGCAGCCACGGCAGGGCGGCGTAGGACACCTTGACGAGGTCGTCCCGCCCGTCGGCGGCCCGGGTGTTGAGGACGTCGATGTCGGCGAAGGTCACCGACACCTCGGGTGCTCCCGGGACKAGTCCGTGCGCGAGGGCGTGGAAGGCGAACGTGTCGTTGGGGCAGGGCGAGATGGCGAGCGAGAGCGGACCCGGAAGGTTCGAGGTGGTCGCCCGGCCAGCACCCATCTCAGTGCTCTCCCGTCCCGTGGTGGCCGCTGTTCCCGTGGTGGCCGCGGGCACCCGGGTGCCCGGCCGGGATCGTGGTGGAGACGTCGTTCGCGGTGGCCACCGGTGCGGCCGTCACCAGGCCGTCCGGGTGGGTGACGAGTGCCGCGGCGGCCGTGCGGAGGCTGGCCAGCGCGACCGGCAGGTTCCAGCCGGACCGGTCCCGGCGCCYGACCGTGTTGCTGATGGTACGGATCTCCACCACCGGGACGCCGAAGGCCCGGGCGGCCACCCCGACGGCGTACCCCTCCATCGACTCCGCCACCGGGTCCAGCCGCTCGGTCAGCGCCGTGGCCCGACGCTCGGTGCCCGTCACCGTCGACACGCTGATCACGCTACCCGTGACGATCCGCCGACCGGTGACGTCGAGCACCGTGCCCAGGCGGTGGACGAGGTCCGGATCCGGGACCACCGTGGACGAACCGAGCCCGAGATCCTCCAGGCTCAGGAACGACCCCGCGGGGTTCGACGAGTGGGCGAGGCCGCCGCGGGGTGCCGGCGCGCCGTTGCTGTGGAACCCGAGATTGYGGTCCATCTCGCTGATGCGGCCGATCGGCGGAGCGGGCGGTTCCTCGTCAAGGCCGGACTCCGCGCCGAGGTCGGCGGCGACGATGCGATCGGCGAGGACGATGTCCCCGATCTCCGCCCAGCCGCGGAACCCACCGCCGATCCCCATCGCCACCACCAGGCTGAACGGCTGCCCCGCCGCGCTCGCCACCGACAATGCCACCGCGGTGCCCGCCGCCGCGGCCGGGCCGCCGGTGCCCGCCGCGAGCACCGTCACCGGTCCGCGTCGCCGGCCCACGTAGGGGCCCAGGGTGGAGGTGGTGAGAAGCTGGCGGTCCCATTCGGGGGACACCAGGCTGCCCGGTCCGACGGGGGTTCTGGTCCGACCGCTCGACCAGCTGCCCATCAGGCCGGCACACACCGCGTCCGCTTCGGCGGTCACCGCGGTCACGATCAGGGTACGGCTCACGATCAGGTCCGGATCATGATCTGGGGACGTCCTCGTCTGTTGTCGCATGCTGTCGGTCGATTCACCCGAACACCACCGCACCGGACGGCTGGGTAACAGCGCGGGATTTTCGATGGGGTGCAAATCGGACTTGTTGCCGGACCTTAGCATCGCGGACGACGCTGCGTGGTCCCGGTGGGGAGGTGTGGCACGCTGCGCGCACGGTGTATCCCCGTTCGGGGGCTGGTGTGCGCGGGTCGTTGGTTCCGGTCCGGCGGCGGAGTGGCCGGCGGCGGAGTGGCCGGCGGCGGGTCAGGGCTTGAAGGTGACCAGGAACGGCCAGCTTCCCGACGCCTGGTCGCTGGAGCTGCCCGCCTCGGGAAGCGCGAACACCACGAGCAGGGCAGGCGTGTTCTTGGCGGGAACGTACCGGTAGTGCGTCTCGCTGATCTTGTCGGTCACCCGCTCCCTGCCCAGGACGAGGAAGTAGCCGCGGTCGGCGACCGACGTCGGCACGTCGATGTTGATGGCGCTTCCGGGCCTGACCGTGATGTGCGGCGGTGATACCGATTTCTGGATCACCGTTCCGTCCCGCTCGTACTGCGCGGCGTTCGTCCGCACGAAGTGTCCCCCGGACTCCATGGTCACCAGGGGAGTCGGTCGCTCGCAGCCGCTCAGGCCGAGGCCGACGACGACCGCGGCGGCGAGAGCCGCGGCGAGCCGCCGGAACGGGAGACGGCGGAGGAGGTGGGGCGTGCGCACGGTCGGAGGGTATCGCCGCCCGTGCGGTGGCGTCGCTCGCCGTCAGGGCCTTCAGCCGCTGGCCGGTGGGCACGGTGGCCCGGGTCACGTCGCTGGCGTGCCGGATCAGTTCCGGCGCCGCCATCGGAGGCCGCGGGCCGTTCGTCGGCGGTCAGGCCGGGTCGGACCGGTCGGATCCTGGAGCGTCGCCGGAATGGGGAGTGGGGCCTGCCGCCACGGGTCGGCCGGTGGCAGCGGCGTTGACGCGGTCGCGTGGGCCGACGGGGGCATGGGTGTCGGTGTGGGCATCGGTATCGGCGGGGGCATGGGTGTCGGTGTGGGCATCGGTATCGGCGGGGGCATGGGTGCCTGCGGGGGAACCCCTGGGTGACCGAGTGGTTTCGTTGTGTCCGGATCGTTGTGGGCGGGTGGGCGGTTGCGGGTGTCCGCGCGGAACTGGGTGCGGGCGGCCAGCCGGGACCGACGCAGYGCGCCGGCCTCCACGAACAACGTGATCCCCATCGCCGCCGCGGCCACCGCGAAGCCGACCGTCCCGGGCATCTCGATCAGTCCGAGGCCCCCGCCGGCGACCCAGGCCAGCTGCAGACCGGTCTCAGAGCGGGCGAACGCGGAGTTGCGGGTGGTCTCCGGGATGTCCYGCTGGATGATCGCGTCCAGCGCCAGCTTCCCCATCGACCCCGCCATGGACGCCAGCAGCGCGGCGACCAGCGAGGTGAACTTGGTGTAGGTGATCGCCGCACCGAGGCATCCCCCTGCCGCCAACACCAGCGCGAGCATGAGGATGCCCTCGGGACGGCGCCGGCCGAGCCGGCCGCCGATGAAGACTCCCAGGCCGCTGCCGGCGCCCGCGCAGACCGCGAGCCCGCCCAGCCACAGGTTGTTCCCGCCGTTGGTGCGCAGGAGGAACGCCAGATAGAACGTCAGGAAGCCGACCAGACTGCGTAGCACCAGGGCGGCGCGCAGCGCCACCGGCAGCGTGCCGAGGAACGCCCGGATCCGCGCCCCGACGCCGCGCCGGGCCACGCTTGAGGGAAGCGGGCCGCGCAGCGGCTGCTCACCGGCGGCGGAGTCGACGTGCCCGGGCAGGTTGAACGCCAGTAGGACCCCGGCCATGTAGACGAGGGCACAGATTCGCAACACCCAGGGATAGCCGACGAAAGGGATGTTGGCGATGCCCAGCCCGACGGGTGCCACGACCGCCCCGGCGACGATGTTTACCAGCGAGATCCGTGAGTTGATCGTGACGAGCGTGAGTTCCGCCGGGGCCACCCGGGGAATGACGRCGCTGCGCGCGACGCCGAACCCGCGGGAGAGCACGAGCAGGCCGAGCGCGAGGGGGTAGACGGCCAGCCCGTCGAGTGCCCCCGCGAGCTGCCACGCCAGCAGCCCGCGGCCCAGGCAGATGGCGGCGAGCGCCGTCCGCCGACCGTAGGCCACCCGGTCCAGCAGTGGACCGATGACCGGCGCCAGCAGGGCGAACGGCACCATGGTGACCAGTAGGTAGAGGGCGACCTTCGACCGGGCCTCGCCGGACGGGACGGCGAAGAACAGCGAACCCGCCAACGCGACGGTCACCAGCGCGTCCCCGGCGGCGTTGACGAACGACAGCTCCGTCAGCGACGACAGCCCCGACCGGTCGGCGTCATTGCCGCGCACACTCGCCCGCAGCCGGCGCAGGCTGTTCACCACTGTGCTGCCCAGGTTCACCCTGCCCAGTGTCCTCGTCCTGGACCGGCGCCGTCCTGGACCGGCGCGGCGCCGTCCTGGACCTGCGCCACTACGACCACGTCGGGCGGTGGATGGGTTCGTGGGTGAGAATACTTCCCGTGGATGCTCCCGATGTTCGTAGGACGGTCCGGTCCGGGCGGGAACCCGTGGCCGATCCGACCTGTGCGGCCGCCGTCGACCTGGCCCGGCAGGCGGCCGTCGAGGAGGCGGGGTCCGCGGCGGAGGTCGGTGYGCATCTCGGCGTCGAGAGCGAGGGGGACCGCCTCGTCCTGCACCGGTTCGCCTGCCTGGCGCGGGCCTATCCCGGCTGGGTCTGGACAGTGATCGTTACCCGGGCCGCGCGGGTGCGCAAGGCGACGGTCGACGACGTCGTGTTGATGCCCGGGGACGGGGCCATGCTGGCGCCCCCGTGGGTCCCCTGGTCGGAGCGGCTGCGGCCGGGCGACGTCGGGATCGGGGACCTGCTGCCGACCGCCATCGACGATCCTCGGCTCGCGCTGCGCACAGAGGACGCCGAGGAGTTCGTCGACACCGACGTCTTCCTTGAGCTCGGTCTGGGGCGGGCCCGGGTGCTGTCCGTGACCGGGCGGGAGGAGGCGGTCGAACGCTGGTACGCGGGTCCCGCCGGCCCGGACGCATCCATCGCGAAGGTGGCGCCCGCATCCTGCCTGACCTGCGGATTCCACGTGCGGCTCGCGGGTGCGCTCGGCCGGATGTTCGGCGTCTGCGCCAACGAGCTCGCACCGGACGACGGCCGGGTCACGTCGATCGACCACGGCTGTGGGGCGCACTCGGAGGCACTGGTGGCTCCTTCGGCGCATCCCGAACCCGTCCTGTTCGACGAGGACCCCTCCGACCTGGAGCCGATCGACGTCGAGCTGGTGGGTGTGGCCGCCCATCCGCCGGGTTCGGTGGACGACAACGGGGCGGGCGAGACCGCGGACGGCCCGGGACCGGAGCCCTACGGCCACTCCTGACCGGCCTCGCCCGCCGGGACTTACTCGGATTTATCCGGACGTACTCGTGTCTAGGTGAGCCGGCCGAACAGTGCCGGCAGCGTTCCCTCGTGCGCCGCGCGCAGCTCGTCKAGGCCGACGGTGAAGGCGTCCTGTACGTCGAGGGTGTCCCCGTCGACGACACCGACACGCCGCCACGGCAGGCCCCRCACCTCGCACATGTCGGTGAAGCGCAGTTCCTCCGCGCGGGGCACCGCGACGACGGCGCGGCCGGCCGACTCGCTGAACAGCTCGACGAACGGGTCCGATCCGGCCGGCAGGATGATCCGGGCGCCGTGCCCGCCGCGCAGGCACGACTCGACGAGCGCCTGGGCGAGCCCACCGTCGGAGAGGTCGTGCGCGGCGGTGAGCATGCCGTCGCGGGAACCGGCGACGAGGATCTCGCCGAGTAGCTTCTCCCGGGCGAAGTCGACGGCCGGCGGCTCGCCGCCGAGATGGCGATGCGTCACCCACGCCCACTCCGAGCCGCCGAATTCGTCGGCGGTCTCGCCGAGCAGGATCAGGACGTCCCCCTCCTCGGCGAAGCCGATGGGCGTCCGGCGCGTGACGTCGTCGAACAGGCCGAGCACCCCGATCACCGGGGTCGGATGGATCGGCGTCGAGCCGGTCTGGTTGTAGAACGAGACGTTGCCGCCCGTCACCGGGAGGCCGAGCCGCCGGCAGCCCTCGGCGAGGCCCGCGCACGCCTGGGCGAACTGCCACATCACCTCGGGGTCCTCTGGGGAGCCGAAGTTCAGGCAGTTCGTCACCGCGATCGGCACCGATCCGGCGGCGGCCACGTTGCGGCACGCCTCCGCCAGGGCGAGCTGGGTGCCGGCGAACGGGTCGAGCCGTGCGTACCGTCCGTTGCCGTCGGTGGCGAGCGCGATCCCCAGGCCGGTGGCCGCCGACAGCCGAAGCACGCCCGCATCTTCCGGCTGGGCGAGCACGGTGCCCGCCTGCACGTACCGGTCGTACTGGTCGGTCACCCAGGCCCGCGAGCACAGGTTCGGGGAGGCGACCAGCCGCAGCAGGGTCTCCCGCAGCTCCGGCCCGGTCCGTGGCCGGGCGAGCCGGGCGGGCGTGGGTGCGTCCGCCCGGACCAGGTCGAAGTCGACCGGGCGGCGCAGGGGGCGCTCGTAGACCGGGCCATCGTCGGCGAGTGATCCGGGCGGAACGTCGACGACGACCTMGCCGTGCCAGCGTACGGTCAGCCGACCGCTGTTGGTGACGGTGYCGATCCTGGTCGCGAGCACACCCCAGCGCTCGGCGAGGGCGAGAACCTCGGGCAGCGCCTCGGGCGTGACGATCGCCAGCATGCGCTCCTGGGACTCGCTCGCGAGGACCTCGTGCGCCGCCATCGACGCCTCGCGCAGGGGCACGAGGTCGAGGTCGACCTCCATGCCGCCGGGCTGGYCGGTGGCGATGCCCGCGGCGGTGGTCTCGGTCAGCGCGCAGGTCAGCCCGGCGCCGCCGAGATCCTGGATGCCGGTGACGAGCTTGCGGTCGAACAGCTCCAGGCAGGTCTCGATCAGGATCTTCTCGGTGAACGGGTCGCCGACCTGCACCGAGGGTCGCCGGGCCGGGCCGCCGCCCTCGTCGAAGGTTGCCGACGCCAGTATCGAGACGCCGCCGATGCCGTCCCGGCCGGTCTTGGCGCCGAGCAGGACGACGGCGTTGCCGACCCCGGTCGCCGCCGACGTCTGCACCCGATCGACCGGCATGACCCCGACGCACAGGGCGTTGACCAGCGGGTTACCCGCGTAGGTCGGGTCGAAGACGACCTCGCCGCCGATGGTGGGCAGGCCGAGGCAGTTGCCGTAGCCACCGATGCCGGCGACGACCCCGGGCAGGACCCGGGCGGTGTCCGCCGCGTCGGCCTCGCCGAAGCGCAGCGGGTCGAGCACGCCGATCGGGCGGGCCCCCATGGTCAGGATGTCACGGACGATGCCGCCTACACCCGTCGCGGCCCCCTGGTACGGCTCGACGAAGCTGGGGTGGTTGTGCGACTCGATCTTGAAGGTGACCGCCAGCCCCTCGCCGACGTCGACGACGCCCGCGTTCTCCCCCATGCCCACCAGCAGCCGGTCCGTCAACGGGGTGTCCCGGAACTGCYGCAGATGCACCTTGGAGGACTTGTAGGAGCAGTGCTCGCTCCACATCACCGAGTACATCGCGAGTTCGGCGTCGCTGGGCCGGCGACCGAKGGTCGCGATGATCCGGGCGTACTCGTCGTCGGTGAGCCCCAGCTCCTGGTAGGGCTGCTCGGCGGGGGGACTCACGGAGGTGGCCGCGGGGGCGGCGGGGTTGCCGGTCACCCTCCCATCCTCGCCGATATCCCCTGGTCCGGGCGCCCGGGTGGGCCAGGAGACCCCTTCGTAACCAAAAATCCTTCTTTAAGAGGAAAAAGCCGACAAAAAGCCGGACAGCACCGAGGTGAACATGCGAAGCCCGTCGACCCCGGGGCCGGTGAGGTCGTCGACAGCATGCTCGGGATGCGGCATCAGGCCCACGATCGTCCGGCTCTCRTTACAGATCCCGGCGATGTCGGCCGCCGACCCGTTGGGATTCCCGCCGACGTAGCGCACCACAACCCGCCCGGCCGCCTCGAGTTCGGCGAGCACGTCCGGGGCCRCAACATAGCGGCCATCCCCGTGCTTCACCGGGATGACGATCTCCTCGCCGTCCTGGTAGCCGCGGGTCCAGGCAGTGCCCGGCGCCTCGACCCGCAACCGCTGGTCGCGGCAGACGAAGTGCAGTCCCACGTTGCGGGTCAGTGCCCCGGGGAGCAGGCCGGCCTCGCAGAGCACCTGAAACCCGTTGCAGATGCCGAGAATCGGCAGGCCCGCGCGGGCCGCCGGGACGAGGGCCGCCACCATGGGCGAGAACCGGGCTATCGCACCGGCACGCAGGTAGTCACCGTAGGAGAATCCGCCGGGCAGGATGACGGCGTCAACGCCGGCGAGATCGCTGTCGCCATGCCAGAGGGAGACCGGTTCGGCACCGGCGGCCCGCACCGCGAGCGCCGTGTCCTGGTCATCGAGGGAGCCGGGGAAGGTGACGATCCCGATCCGGGCCRGCGAGTCCGCCTCAGTCATTACCACACCCATCGCGATACCCGCCCAGATTCCTCGGAGTCCACTCCCGTCAGCGTAGCCGGTCGAATCGTGGGGCGGCCGATCGACGAAGGGAGCGGCGGGGGACGGCGGGAGACGGTGGACGGCGGGAGATGGTGGACGGCGGGAGACGTCAGACCGGATGGATGCCCTCGGYCACCTCCGGGCGGGAAGCGGGCCGGAGCCCCGTCCGCGCCCGGCTCAGCCGCGCCCCGGGAGCGCTCTCCTCCCAGGTGAGAGTCTTTTCCAGATGCACGCGGGTGCCCCGATGGGGGCTGTCCACCTGGTGGAACTGCACCCGGTCCATCAGAGCGCGCATGAGAAAGATGCCGCGGCCTTGCTCGGGAACATTATCCGGCCTGGGGGAATCGCCATTCTGGCGGGCTGTCCGATCKAGCTCATCCGCGCTGTCGAAACCGTCGCCGCGATCGCTCACCTCGATGACAGCGACTTCGTTGTCCACTCCCACAAAAACCTCGTACTCGTCGCCGGCATGAGCATGTAGAAGAACGTTGTCGCACGCTTCGGTCAAGGCGATTTCAACATCGTCAATGCATTCTTTATTGACGCCCAGGACTTTCAGGGACTGCGTACAGATACGTCGAATCACGGGTATGGAGATCTCATCGTGGGGCAACGACAGGCTTACTTTGATCTCCATGTCGGAGGGTGTACCCGCGTCACGCATCGTCAACCGAACGACCTACGCCGACACAGGCTCGATCCKGTCACATGTCATCGGTCATCGTAATCGGTTATTGCGATAGGTTGTCGCAATCGGTTATCTCAATCGGGCGGCAAGGGCCCGGCCCAGCTCGGTGCCCGAGCGCCAGGCACTCTCGATCTTCGGTGTTCCCCAGCCGTCGCCGGCGAGCCCGATCCCACTGCTGGACAGGTAGTACGGCTGTTCGTGCGGACGGTCCGGGCGAGCGAAGGTCCACTTTTGCACATACGTCCAACTGGGTTGCATCGTGATGGTGAGCAGGCGCCGTAGCGCCGCGACGAGATCGGGCCCGGCCGCCGCGGGGTCGGCCAGCCGCGGCCGCGCGAAATCCGGCGTCGAGTGGGCGACCAGGACGGCGGCATTGTCACCCCGGCGACGACCGTCGTCGGCGATCCAGGCAATCGTATCGTCGTCGTGGACGAAGGCTCCGTCGATCGGTGCCCAGCACCGGTAGGGCCAGCCGGCGAGCAGCGCCAGCACCGGCGACCAGGGTCGGCCGGCGAGCTGCGCCCGCTCCTCGGTGCAGGCCGGGTCGAGATGGCGCAGCGCCTGCGGGTCGGGCATCGCGAGGACCACCGCGTCGGCGGCCTCGTCGTCAACGCGGGGACCCGGGGTGACCCGGCGGATCGGTGTGGACTGCGTG
Source organism: Frankia sp. CgMI4 (assembly GCF_001756285.1). Taxonomy (NCBI): domain Bacteria; kingdom Bacillati; phylum Actinomycetota; class Actinomycetes; order Frankiales; family Frankiaceae; genus Frankia; species Frankia sp. CgMI4. The sequence goes on along the minus strand of NZ_MAQZ01000002.1, from coordinate 240,136 downwards.
ACCTGCACCCCGGCTCGGGAGGCGAGGTCGGCGACCAGGGAACGCAGCCCGCGCGGGGCGGCGTACCGCAGCGGGCCGGAACGCGGCTCGGCCAGGGTGGCGGTCGGCCCACTGATTACCGACATTCGGTGCGTCCAGGGGCGTACCAGGCCACGGATGAACCAATCGTCCACGACTTCGCGGAACTCCGGCGAGGTGGCGGTGAAGTACGACGCGCCGGAGTCCACGATGYGCCCGTCTATCCACCGTGAGGCCATCCGTCCGCCGATCACGCGGCCCCGGTCACGGACATCCACGGTGATTCCCTCGGCTAGCAGTGCGCTGGCGCAGGCGATCCCAGCAATGCCCCCGCCGGCGACGACGACCTTCGCCACCGATCCCCCTATATCGAGATGAATGCCGCGGGCGCCGCATGCCGATTGGCCTTTCACCGGTTCCCGCGGCGTCGCCCTCCTGGATGTGTCGCCACGGTGACGGTGGCTTGCGGACGAGCGTTGATGATGCTCGCCATCAGTCCCGCCAGTGCCCGTCCGCCGAACGGCTGTGTTCATCGTGCCCATTGAGGAGGGGTCCGCGTGCGGTATCCGTGGTGATGCTTTCGCAGCGACGGGATAGTCCCTGCCGCGGAAGAGGGTTATCCCTGAACGGGCGCCCGAGATACCGGGGATGCATCTGTCGTTGACCGGGTCTGTCGTCGACCGGGTCTGTCGTTGACCGGATCTGTCGGCTGTCGGCCCTCCRTCAGCCCGCTCCCGCGACGGGATCGGTGGTGTTTGCCACGGCCACGGCCGCCACCCGGTACCCTCGTCATCCGCCGAGCATGGCTTAGCCTTACCCGCAGGAAGTCCATGACCGCGCGTGACGGTCTCTACCTCAGGAGGTCGTGATCGCTCGCCGACCCGCACCCCAGCGTCCCGGCACCCGCCCGGCACGAGTCGCCACGCCCGGCTCTGGCGGGGGAGCCGCACGGAGCCGTCGCCGCCCGTCCGTCCACGGATCCGATGGTGCCATCCCCGCCGTCGGACCGCGGGAACCCTGTCCCTGCGGGTCGGGCCGTCGTTACAAGGCGTGCCACGGCGAGCGGAACCGGCCGGCTCCCGTGCTGCGCCCGTTCGCGGGCCGCCGCGACGAGCCGGACCTGGTCGCCCTGCGGGAGCTGGTGCCCAGCGCCACCGCGCCGCTGGCCCTGGCGGCGGCCTACCTCGCCGACCATCCCGAGCACGCCGACCGGCGCATCACGCTCTGCACGATGCTGCCGCAGGCCGCCCCCGCCCTGGTACGCGAGGACGGCGAAATCCTGGTCGCCCTGCAGATCGCCCTTCCGGGTCTGGACGTATCGCGGGACGTCGCCGGTGCCCTGCTCGCCGCACTCGYCGCCGAGCCGGGGAGTGTGATCGACATCCCGCCCGCCTCCGCGCCGCGCCTCKTGGAACAACTGCCCGCGGGACTCGCCGGGTTGCCCCGGCTCACCGACCTGCTGGACCCGGCGCCCCTGGACATCACCGTTCATTCCGGATTCGGATGGTGGCTGCCACCGTCCGACGAGGAGAGCGGTCCGAACCCGGAGGTGGCGGTGATGCTGGAGCGCGCCAACGCCACCGTGGTGCCCACCGTACGGCTCACCTCGGTGCCGGCCGCCTACTGGTGCCATCCCGGTGACCGCTGGCACCTGCGGTGGGCGCTTCCGCTGGCCTGGCCGGGTGCGGCGGGTGCTGCGGCGGGCACCGACTCCGAGGCCGAGGCGGTCGCTCCCATCGGCGCGGGCGCCGACGTCGCCCCCACCGAGGAGGCGTTGCTGGATGCGCTGGCTCGCCTGGCCGCGGCCGAACGTCTCACGGTGGGGGAGGGCTCCAGGTTCATCGGGTTCTTCCGCGCCGCCGGGCTCGTCGTGCCCGTCTGGGATCTCGCGCCCGGAAGCGAGGCGGGTAGCTGTGAGGAGCCGGCCGCCGCGCTGCGGGTGGCCTACCAGAGGGCACTGGCCGACACCACGGCACTGACCGCGCACGAACGCCGGGTGYGGGCGGGTCTTGTTGGACGCAGCCTCACCCTGCGCTGACGGCATCGGCGCAGACCGCGCTGCCTGGGCGGGGTGCGCTGCCTGGGCGGGGTGCGGTGTCGGGAGGATGGAGCGCTGTGAGCAGGGTTGACGACCCGGAGAACACCTTTGACGTCATTGTCGTCGGGGCGGGTCCGGCCGGTGGCAGCGCGGCGCGGGCGGCGGCGAACGCCGGGGCCCGGGTGTGCGTGCTCGAACGCTCGGCGGTACCTCGTTACAAGACCTGCGGTGGCGGCCTGGTCGGCCTTTCGGCGGATCATCTCGGCATCGAACTGGCCGGTCTGGTTCGAGCCAGCGTCAGCTCCCTGACGATGACCTGGGACGGCCGCTTCGAGGTCACCCGCGGCCGGTCCGGCGGCCGTCCCTGGATGTCGATGGTGATGCGATCCGATCTGGACGCCGCTCTCCTGGCCGCGGCGGCCGCGGCCGGCGCGACCGTGCGGACCGGTGCGCACGTGGTGGGGCTGACCGAGAGCGGGCCGGGCGGGACCGGGATCGCCGAGGACGCCGGGGATCAGGACGACGGTTGGGTGACCGTGCGTCTGCGTGCGGGGGCGGACCTGCGCGCTCGGGTGGTGGTGGGTGCGGACGGCACCTMGGGTCGTTGCGGCACCTATGTCGGTGTCCGCTGTGACCAGGTCGACGTCGGCCTGGAGGGCGAGTTTGTCGCCGACCCGGCGCGTGCCGCGCGATGGGCCGGACGCATGCTCATCGACTGGGGGCCGGTGCCGGGTTCCTACGGGTGGGTGTTCCCCAAGGGACGGGTGCTCACGGTCGGCGTGATCGGTGATCGTGCCGAGGGCGCCGCGCTGCGCGCCTATTACACCCGGTTCGTCGACCGTCTCGGGCTCACCGACCTGCCGCGCCAGSATGACTCCGGACATCTCACCCGGGTGCGGGCCGTCGCCTCCCCGCTGCGGCGGGGCCGGGTGTTGGTCGCGGGGGACGCGRCCGGGCTCCTGGATCCGTGGACACGCGAAGGCATCTCGTTCGCATTACGGTCGGGTCGGCTCGCCGGGGAGGCGGCCGCCGCGGCGAGTGTGGGCGTCGGTCGCGCGAGGGCGGGCGTGACCCGGGCCGGGGGGGTAACGGATACAAGGCCCACTGGCCCGGGCGCCACGGCGCTCGACGCCTTGGCGGCCTATCCCGCGCGCGTCGAGGCGATCCTGGGCCCCGAGATGGCGGCGGGACGAGAGGTCCTGGCCGCGTTCACCCGCCGGCCGGGCGCGATGCACACGGTCATGGCGGCTCCGGGCACCTTCGGGCTGTTCACCCGGCTCATCGAGGGACGGACCACCATCGCCCGGCAACTGCGTCGTCCCGGCGTGCGGGCGGCGGTGGCGGCACTGAGCCACTGAGGCACTGAGCCACTGAGGCACTGAGCCACTGAGGCACTGAGCCACTGAGGCACTGAGCCACTGAGGCACTGAGCCACTGAGGCACTGAGCTGCTGAGGCAGCCGGCGGTGTCAGCGGCGTCAGCCGCCCGGGTAGCCGCGGCGTTCCTCGCCGAAGCGTTCGGCTACCGCGCCGGCGATCTCCCGATAGGCCGCCCGCGTCTCMCGTTTCAGGTTCGACAGCACGATCCGTCCCCCGTCGRCCAGATGCGGGTCGAACGGGACCCGGACCACCCGTCGCGTCCGGGCTTCAAAATGCCGTTCCAGCGTGTCGACGTCGACCCGCTCGCCCTGGACGGGGAACATCGAGATCACGGCGACCGCCTCGCGGACATGGTCGGAGTAGCCGTGCGCGTCCAACCAGTCGAGGGTGGCGCTCGCGCTGGACCCGCCGTCGGCGCTGGCGCTGCTCACGATCACCAGCGTGTCGGCTAGCTCCAGCACCCCATGCATCGCACTGTGCAGGATGCCCGTCCCACAATCGGTCAACAGGATCGAGTAGTGCCGTTGCAGCAGATCGTCGGCTGCCCGGTAGTCGGCGTCCCCGAAGGTGTCCGACAGCTCCGGATCGTTGGCCGAYGCCAGCACCTCCAGCCTCGAGTCGGCCTGTGACAGGTACCTGCGGACGTCCACGTACCGGTGCAGACGCGGAGCGTCCTCCAGCAGTTCGCGCACCGTGTGGGCGGAGGTGCGTGGCACCCTGGAACCCAAGGTGCCACGGTCCGGATTCGCGTCGATCGCCACCACCCGGTCATCGCGCAGGCTGGCCAGCGTGGAACCGACCGCCACCGTCGTCGTGGTCTTGCCGACGCCGCCCTTGAGGGACATCACCGCGATGCGGTGACAGTCGTGCAGCGGGTTCCGGATGCGCGCGAGGAGCCGGCGGTCGCGAACCTCGTCGGGGGACGGACCGGGGTTCACCGCGCCCGCCGAGACCTGGTAAACGAGCCTGCGCCAGCCGCGGGACGCCGTCTCCGGGGGAGCGGGCAGCAGTGCGCTGGTGGCGAGCCCCGCCCGGCCGTTTCCCGTCTCCCGGGAACCCGTCTCCCGGGAACCCGGTCCCACCGGGCCACCGGCCCGACGCCGGCCGGCCGCGGCCGATGGGTCGTGCTCCGTCCGGAACGATTCGTCGTGGGCCCGGTCGTCGTGGGCCCGGCCGTCGTGGGCCCGGCCGTCGTGGGCCTGATCGCCGCGGTTCGGATCGCGGTGCCGCCCGGTCCCGGCCGGTCCGCCGGGCGACCCGGCCGGCTCGGGATCGCGTAGCCAGGAGGGGATGCGGCCGGCTTCGGTGGGCGTGCGGGCCGGGCCGGTGTACGGGCCGCCGGCCGCCTTACTTCCGGTTCTCGACCGGTCGGGCGGCGGCGGCGCGGGATACTCGGTTGACGGTCGATAGGTCTCRTATCGCCCATCCATCTCGCCGTACGGCCGGGGAGCGGCGGAGTCGAAGTCCGCTCGTCTCATCGCGGCGGTCTCCTCCAGCGCGGACGAGTTCGCCGCCGCCACCGGCGGCGTGCTCCGCCACGGATCATGGCGCTCGTCCCGCGGGGCCGGTGGCGGGGACTGGGCGTACGGGTCGGACGGTGGCGGGTTCAGCGGCGGGGCCGGTGGCGGGGACTGGGCGTACGGGTCGGACGGTGGCGGGTTCAGCGGCGGGCCCGGTGGCGGGGACTGGGCGTACGGGTCGGACGGTGGCGGGTTCAGCGGTGGCGGGTTCAGCGGATCGCCCCGCCAGGCCCGGGTCTCCCCCGGCGGGGGCGGCGGGTACGCCTGRCCGAACGCTCCGCCCGGATTCGGTGGGAACTGGTCGAGCAGCGGATCGAAGGTGCGGGTCTCGATCGGCAGCATCCTGCCGTTGCCGTTGGCACTCTCCGTGCCTCGACGGTTCATGGCCGCGGACCCGGGCGTGCCCCGATCGGTCCAGCCAGCCGGGCCAGCCGGGTAGGAACCCGCTGCCTCGGAGCCCGTGGCCGACATCGGATCAACGCGGCGCATCGACGGCCAGGTGTCGGAGACGGCAGGGGACGCCGCCGGGGCGGCGGTGCTCGGCCGGAAGACGGATGCCGCCGGCTCGGGGCGGTAGGGGCCGTCGACCGTCCAACCGGCGGCACCGGCGGAGCGCGGCTGCGCCGGACCGGTCTGCCAGTGATCCGGGTCGGCTCGGTCGGGGGACGACCGGTCGGTGTCCGTCACTGCCGGCAGTCGGCTCGCCGAACGGGACGGCTGCTCGGTGGTCGGCGGCGGGGACCCGACGCGCCCGCCACGCTCCCGCGGCCCGGGATTCGCGGGGTCCCGATCTCCGGCATCGCCGACCCGGATGGCGCCGATCTCCCGGGGATCATCGTTCATGATTGTTCTCCGGGCAGCACACCACTTGGTTGATCCCCGGGGCGGGCATTCCCTCCGTCGTGTTCAAGGGCCTCCCCTCCGTTTGGGCGACCCAAGCCATGAGGCCGGGGTGATCTGACGACCACGCCCAGGACAGCGGTCCCCGGTAGCCCGCGTTCGGAGCCGAGCGTCCGGCACGTAGACGTGACCCGCCGGACCGGCCCGACAGGTCTGACCAGAATGACATGTGGTTCCGTGGACCGCACGGCCCGGCCGGTGGAAACGGTGTGCCTCGTGTGGTGCCGGCCCCGGGGGCGTCTCCTCCCCGGGGGCGTCTCCTCCCCGGGGGCCCTGACAGCGAGGGTGATGAGGGAGGCGTCAACGGTAGGGGGACCAGCGGACGCCGGTGTCGCCGGAGCGCAGGCTGTCGATCCTGACCCGGAACTGGGCGGCCACCGTCGCGCTGCTCCCCAGGATCGGCACCACGCTCGTCACCAGCTTCAGTTCCCGGACCGCCCGCAGGACGGCGAACCCGTCCCAGGTGGTGACGTCGAAGTCGTAGCCCCGGGCCAGATCGAGGTGGGCCTGAGGATCATGACCGAAGCGTAGCCGGCCGACCGCCACAGGAATCAGGTCCCATTCCGCCGGCCCCAGGCAGGTGGCGTCGAAGTCGCAGAGCAGCGCGCGGCCGTCCGCGGCCCGCACGAGGTTCGCCAGATGCGCGTCCCCATGTATGACGACCCGCGGCAGCGCGTAGCGGATGGTGGACAGAGCCGCCGCGATCCGGCCGGTCATCTTCTCCAGGAAACGGCGGTCGGGCCCGGGGAGCGCCTCGGCGTCGGATAATCGCCGGCGGACGTCGTCGAGGGGATCCCAGCATGGCAGCGGCGGTTCCGGCGGCGCCAGGGTGTGCAGACCGCGCAGCGCGCCGGCCAGCTCCGCGGTGTCCGGTGCCGGACCGCCGGGCGGGGTGCCGGGTGGCGTCGCGTCGGCCCAGACCGTCGCGAGGAAGCCGGCCGCCGTGACCGGGGCCGGCACGCCGGGGAGCAGCCGGACGGCCGGGACGTGGTTCTCCGCCAGCCAGCGGGCCACCCGGACCACCTTGTTCACCCGATGCGCCATCGCGGCCGATCCGATGATCCGGACAACCGCGCCGGCCCGTGGCAGCCGGTACACCGCGTTCACGGTTCTCTTGATCAGCATGGCATCCGAGTCGTCCAGGCCGGCCTCGGCGCAGATCGCACCGAGGGCGCGGCGGGTCCGCTCCGCGGTGAACCGCGCGTGGTCCGGCGAGYCCGCCGGAGGGTGCCCGCCGTCGGCCACTGCGCCCTCGCACGGTCCTCGTACGGTGGCCGGCGTCAGACCGGCGAGCTCGGCACGGGAACCGCGCGCCCGCCGGGCCGCTGCCGCGCCGCGGAGCGTTGCCACTCCCGGATGAGTACCGCGAGGTCCCGCACCTGGCGCACCTCGCTGTGCGGCCGGGTGGCCGCGAGCAGCTGATCCGCGCGTCCCGAGACGGAGGCCAYGGTTCGCCCCCAGGAGATCTGGATCGCCTCGGTGGCCAGGGCGCAGACCTGGTCGAGTTCCAGGCGACCCTGCCGGGCCAGCGCCAGGGCGAGATCGAGGCGGATCACCGACCGGAATCCCGGGGCGTTCATCCCGTCCAGCTTCGGCAGGGCGAGATCCGCGTGTTCCTGGGCGGCCTGTGGTCGGCCGAGTAGACACAGGGCCGTCGTGGCGTTGTAGGGCACCTCGACCGGATTGAACTGGTCGAAACTCGGACCGGGACGGCCCCACTGGTCCGCCGGGATGGCGTCCGCCAGGTCGTACGCCCGGTCCAGGGCCTGGGCCGCGCCCCGCACGTCACCGAGGGCGGCGAGGGCACGCGCCTCCTGGCAGACAAGTCGGGCCCGCACGGCACCGCCACTGACGTGGGTCAGCCCGTCCCGGGCAAGGCGGAGCGCCTCGTCGGGCCGGCCGGCGTAGAACTCGTTGACGGCCGCGACTTCCCGGGCCGAGCCGCGAAGCGCACCCTCACCCACCGAGCGCCCCGCCTGGAACCCGAGCGACGTCAGCGATCGCGCGGTCTCGATGTCACCGAGTTTGAAGGCCGCATCCGCACCCAGCACGGCGACCCGCCCCCGCAGCACGTCGCGCCGGTGGGCGTCGCCGGCGGGGATKGACCGCCGGCTKAGTCGCTCCAGGCCGCGGCGCAACCGCTCGGTCTGGGCCAGGATGTGCGCGGGTGGGGTCGCCTCGTGCGCGTCGAGGAGGTCGTCGAGCAGATCGTCGGCGCGTTCCAGGGCGAGCTGGATCGGACTGGCCGCGAGGACGTCCGAGACCTCCATGATCTGTCCCTCGGCGAGGATCGCGGTCATGACCGCCGCTCCCGCATAGCGATGGAACTGCCTGCGGTCCGAGGCACCGGGGGCCGGGGCGCCGAGGCGTGTGGTGTGGGGGGCCGACGACGGTGTCGGCTGCGCCGGGATCGCTCCGCTCACAGCGCCGAATGGTGCTTCGCTCACAGTGCCGAAGGATGGCGTGCCCGCGGGTGCCGGCGACACATCGGTGGGGCTCGTTGCGGCTTTCGTCATCGAAGRCTGGGGCGGTGGCGCCGGCTCGTAGTCCTCGGGGTGGTCGTCCGGAGGGGTGCGCGCCGGCGGGATGACGATCGACTCGGTGGTCGCCCACCAGGGTGGGAGAGGGGCCGCCCGGCTCGCCGGGACCCAGGCCCCGGGGTCGGGCCCGCGCGTCGGTGAAGATCCGCTCGACTGCGGCATGCCGCGCGTCCTTCCTTCAGACAGCACCACGGTCGTGACCGTGACGACAAGGTAGTGGGGGTAGAGCCCACCGCGAGAAGCGACCGACCGGGGGCGCACAGTGAGACCACGCGCCCGCATCGGTGCCGCGACCGCCATCCTCCCTGACGGCGGTCCGGCCGGATCCAGCGATCAACGGCCGAAGTCTCCCGGCGGTCGTACGACGGCCTCGCTGCCGCCGGCCGGTCGTTCCGGTCGCTCTGGTTGGTCCGACCGGATCTGGCCTGTGTCTCGCTTTGTCAATAGTAGGAGGRAGGCTGCGCCGGAGGGTGATGATTATTGGTGCGCAAAGTTCCTGTCATCGTGGCTCTGCGTGGTGTTACCCGGAGGTTTCCTCTGCCGATCATGTTTGGCGGGCAAGCCGGCGGCGATGCGATGCGGCGGTGGAGCTCGCCGGTCGGCGGTGGCGGGATGAGGAAGGGGGGCGCTGGCAGGACCGACAGGATCGCGCGGCGCAGGCTTGTGGATCATCGCCCCGGCCCGGGAGGGTCCCGGGCGACGAGCCGAGGGAGGCCGGGATGCGGCCCGCCGCCGGTTCGCTCCAGAACGGGAACGAGGCGGCAATAGCTTTGTAATCATGACACCTTGTCATGATTACCGAAAAGGTGAAGCTGGGGGACCCGATGTTGGTCCGATCGGCGCCGGCGTCCATCCCCGCGCTCGGGTCGTCCATCCCCGCGTTCGGGTCGTCCATCCCCGCGTTCGGGTCGTCCATCCCCGCGTTCGGATCGGTAGCCTCGGTATCGTGGTCGATGGCCCCCCGACGTGCTTTCCGGCCGGCAGGTCGCGCAGCTGGTGTCGACCAGGCCGGCCGTGGTCGGCGCGCCGTGCCTGATGACCGTGTGGCGCGGTGTCCCGCCGATCCGCTGGTCGGGCCGCGGACGAACCTGCCGTCCGCCGACGCGTCCCTGGCCCGTGAGCTCGATGACCTGGCGCACCGGGCCTGGCCGCCGTTGCGCCAGGTCGAACGGGCCGGGTGGGTGCTGCGCGAGTCCGCCGGGTCGTCCCGGCGAGGCAACTCGGTCTGGGCCCGCGGCGACGTGCCCGACCTCGCCGCGGCGCTTGCCACGGTGCGGGATTTCTACACCGCCGCCGGTCTGCCGCCGACCTTCCAGCTGACACCCTTCTCCCGGCCGACCGGGCTCGGCGCGGTCCTCGACGCCGCCGGGTACGACGACACCGGTCCTACCGACGTCTGCACGGCGCCTCTCGCCGGCCTTGTGAGTGGTGCCGACCGGGCACCGGCGGCTGCCGGCTCGGTGGGGATGACCGTCACCACCACGCCGGCGGATGAGTGGCTGGATGTCGCCGGCCAGGTGCTGACGACGTTCAACGCGCAGYGGCCCGGCACGCTCGCGGTGCTCTCGGCGCTGCGGCTGCCCACCATCTACATCACCCTGACCGTGGACGGCATGCCGGCGGCGGTCGGACGCGRCATCGCGGACGACCGTTGGCTGGGTGTCTACAGCATGGCCACCCTGCCCGTGGCCCGTGGCCGGGGCGCGGCCCGCCGGGTTATCGCGGCACTCGCCGAGTGGGCGGCGGGCAGAGGCGCCACTCATGCGTATCTGCAGGTCGAAGAGGTCAGCGCCGCGGCGCGGGGCCTGTACGCCGATCTTGGTTTCCGGCCGGTCTACCGCTACACCTACCGCCGTGCGCCGCTGGACGCGACGTCCGGTGGAGGTCTCCCATGAGCGGGACCGTCGAGGAACTCCTCCTGCCGGGCGGCCTGACCAGGGTGATGGGCGTCGTCAACGTCACGCCGGACTCGTTCTCGGACGGCGGTACCTACCTCGATCCRCTGGACGCGGTCCGGGCCGGGCTGCGGATGGCCGACGACGGGGCGGATCTCGTCGACGTCGGTGGTGAGTCGACCCGACCGGGCGCGTCTCGGGTCATCGCCGCCGAGGAGATGCGTCGCGTGCTTCCGGTGGTGGCCGAGCTCGCCGCCGCGGGCGTCCGGGTCAGCGTCGACACCAGCCGTGCCGCTGTGGCCGCCGCCGCGGTCGACGCCGGGGCGGTGCTCGTCAACGACGTGTCCGGCGGCGCCGATCCCGATCTGCTCGGTCTCGTCGCCGACCGTGGCGTGCACTACGTGCTGATGCATGGGCGGGGGACCAGTGCGGACATGGCGTCCCGGGCGGTGTACCGCGACGTGGTCGCGGAGGTGGTCGCGGAGCTCGTGGACCGGCTCGGGGCCGTGCTGGCCGCCGGGATCGCCGAGGATCGGGTCATCCTCGACCCCGGCATCGGCTTCGCCAAGACCGCCCGGCACAACTGGACGCTTCTGCGCCACATCGACGCCTTCGTCGCGCTCGGCCGGCCGCTGCTCGTCGGCACGTCCCGCAAGTCGTTTCTCGGCTCGGTACTGGCGGACGCGAACGGCCCGGCCCGGCCGGTCGCCGACCGGGACGACGCCACCCAGGCGACCACCGCGTTGCTGGCCGCGGCCGGGGTGTGGGGCGTGCGGGTGCACGCCGTCCGGCCGGCCGCCGACGCCGTGCGGGTCGTGCGCGCCTGGCGGGACGATAGTGACCGGCGCGGGGACGGACCCGAGGCCGATCCCGGCCGGGCCGTGGATCCCGGCCGCGTGGAAGATCGGGAGGTTCCGTGGGCTCCGCGGTGACGGGCTCCGCGGTGACGGGCTCCGCAGCGGAGGTCGCCTCCCAATCGAGGGCCACGTCGCTCGACCGGATCACCCTGTCGGGGCTGCGGGCTCGCGGCTACCACGGGGTTCTGGCGGCGGAACGGGATCTTGGCCAGGAGTTCGTCGTCGATGCCACGCTGTGGCTCGACCTCTCTTCGGCGGCGTTCCACGACGACGTGACCCGCACCGTGCACTACGGCGAGCTTGCCGAGACCCTTGCCGGGATCGTCACCGGAGAACCCGTGAATCTGATTGAGACCCTCGCCGATCGACTCGTCCGCGCCTGTCTGCGGGACGGTCGGGTGATGCGGGCCGAGGTGACTGTCCACAAGCCCGCGGCCCCGATCGCGGTTCCGTTCGCCGATGTCGCGGTGACGATCGTCCGCAACCGGGTCGACGGCGTCGAGTCGGTGACCGCGCCGGCCGCGGCCGCGGGGGTCGTCACCGATGGCGGGTGACCGGATGATGACCCGGCCGGAGCATGCGGTGCTGTCGCTCGGGTCCAACCTCGGCGATCGTCTGGGCCGGCTGTCCGCCGCCGTCCATCGGCTCGACCGCGCGCTGGGGGTGCTCGCCGGCTCACCGGTGTACGAGACGGCACCCGTCGGTGGACCCGAGCAGGACGACTACCTGAACGCCGTCGTCCTGGTGCGCCCGGCACCCCCGCGTGATCTGCTCGAGGTCGTCCGCGAGGTGGAGGAACGGGCCGCGCGGGTCCGGGCCGTCCGGTGGGGCCCGCGAACGCTCGACGTCGATGTCATCGCGATCGGTGACCTGCGCAGTGACGACCCCGAGATCCTCGTGCCGCATCCCCGAGCACATCTGCGGGCCTTCGTCTGCGTGCCCTGGCTGGACGTTGATCCCGAGGCGACGCTGCCCGGGCACGGGCGGGTCGCCGATCTGGTCGCCCGGATGGCCGCGGGGAAGCACCCGGCCGGTCTGCGCCGGATCCCGTGGTCGCTGTCGGATCCCGTGGTCGAGGCGGATCCGGGGGCCGATGCCGTCACCGATCCCGCCGTCGGCGGCAGTGACGCCGAAGAGGCGGCCAGGTGAGACCGACCCGGGCACGTGATCTCATCGCGGTCGCGGTGGCGTTCGGGGTACTCGGGTACCTGCTGCTGTGGTGGGCGTACCGATCGATTCCCACGCTGCCGCGAACGGCGTCGGTGTCGGTTCTCATGATCGGTGCCATCGAGCTCCAGGTCGCATCCCTGACCCGTCGCCGGCTGGAGGGGCGGCCGGGAACGCGGCCGATCCTCCCGCTCACGGTCGCCCGGCTCGCCGCGTTGGCCAAGGCGAGCTCCGTCGTCGGAGCGGCGCTCGCCGGCATCTGGGCGGGTGTGTTCGGCTACACCATGCCCCGCACGGGGGAGTTCCCGACCGCGGGCGGCGACGCGCTCACCGCGGGTCTCGGGTTGGCTGCGGCGATGGTGCTGTTAACCGGGGGCCTCATCCTCGAACGGGTGTGCCGGGTCAAGAAGCGTTAGCCCGGCCCGGCCCGGCCCGGCTCCGGGAGGAATGTCCTGATGGAACACCGAAAAGTGGTGTGATCACCGATGGGCCGCCTGTTCCGATTCGTATTGGTAGGACTACTCTGGGGTAGATTGCGATATATGACCGTGGTCGGTGTCGGGGTTGTCCTGGGCCACCTCCGTAGGGTGGTGATTGTCGGCGTTGTTCGCGTCGTCGGTGGATGGTGCGGTGACGTGGCGCCCAGGCGCCGGGGGCGGGAAGGGGCGGGTGATGGTCRCTGAGGGCAGGAACTCGCACGGTGGCACGCGCGCGCAGCCGCGACTGAACCATGGTCGGGTGGACCATGGTCGGGTGGGCGATGGCGCCGATCCCGGCCCACCCGCCGGTCCGGTTCGCGACCCGGCGCGGAACTTCTCGGACCCCGTGCGTGATCTCCCTGCCAACGCGGCTCGGGCCGCTCCCCGGTCGGGTCCGGCAGCTGAGGGAACCGCCGCGCCCCGGCGCCGCCAGCCGTCCGAGGGCCGGATCGTCGCGTTCAGCACGCTGGCGACGAGATCCGCCAGGAGGCCCGAGCCCCGCCACTCGCCGCGAGCCGCCGCGCCGACGTTCGACGGACCGGCGTACGGTGACAATCCAACACCGTACGATATCGTACAATCTCATACAGTGACGCCAGCGCAGGTTGATCGGCCGGCCTCGGCTTGGCGGCCCCCGGGCGGGCCGGTCCCGCCCGGGGAGCGGCCCGAGCCGGCGCAGCGATCCGAGCCGGCGCAGCGATCCGACCATCGCGGCGGTTGGYCCGACCCACGCGGCGCGGGTGTCTCCCCGCCGGGTGGGGTCGATGCCCCCCGGCACCGACCCGCGTATTCCTCGTCTCCCCCGGACCCGCGCGCGCCGTCCGGGCTGGACCGGGGATCTCCTCCGGACCCGGACGGCTTCTCCCGGGGCGGCGGTCGGCCGGGTTCCGGACTTCGGCCGGGTTCCGGGCTACTGGACGAGGTCAGCTTCACCGGGTACCAGCACGCGATCAGGGACGACGGCCCACGGACCGCCGGGGAACCCCGGCGCGCCCCGGATCGGATGTCACCGGGCGCTGCCTCCGGCCGGCCACGAGCGGACCCGCCGGGACAGGGTCGGCGGGGGAGTCCTGAAGTCGACGGGCCGGATGCCGGCGACGCTGCCGCCGTCTCGGAGCCGGCCCGCCCGCACGGCCGCGTGGCCGGTAGCCGAGCCCGTACCCGAGCCGGTACCCGAGTCCCGGCTGGAGGGGGCCGCCAGCCGCGTAACCCGGTACTCAGCGCGATTCAGGCGGCGGTGCTCGCGGCGGTCCTCGTCGTCGGCGTCTCGCTCGGCCGGACACTGGCCCTGCCCGGTGACGCCGGGACGATGTCCCGGGTCGCGGACTGGGGACGGGTGAACCATCTGTCCTTCCTCGTGGATCAGTTCGACCGGCGTCGTTAGGGCTTGGACCGGCGCCGTCGGCGGAGATTGGGCTTCGCGGCTCAGGCCCGTAAAAAGTTCGCAAAGATGGCATACAACGCAGAGGTTTGTCGACCAGAGAGCGATTGTTGTCACCGTTGCCGTACTTGTCGCTTTATGGTCTCCATTGAGTATGATCGAAGCAATGTCCAGGTAACCTGTGGATCCTCGGCCACGCGGACCATCCGGGCCGGCGGAGCAGGAGAAGCGGTCCCGGCGAAATTGGTTGCGCCCAGTTTGCCGAATCCTCTTGCATCCGATGGCCCCGGGCGTGTGAAATCGGTATCGGTAGGTCTGTCGCATTCCGTCGACCTCGCCGCGAAGAGGCCCGTCTCGGGCATCCTGGTCGCCGATGTTCGGCCGAGCGCRCGTCCTGGCCTGCCAAAGCATCCAGGGAGGCCACGTGCGTCCAAGACCCGCACCTTCTCCTGCGGCACCCCTGACCGTGAACAGTGGCGGCCAGGGGCGGGTGGGCCAGGACCGGGCCGGGCAGGGCCATGCCGGCAACGGCCGGGCCGGGCAGCTCCCGGACGCCTCCGACGGACCCGGCCGGCTGCCCACCGAGGCCGAGGCCGCCGCGATCACGGCGGCGGTCTTCGACAGCCCGCTGGTGTCCAGGGTGTCGCCGGATGGTCTGCGCATCACCGGCATCCGCACCTCGACCGGCGCACCCGACTGGGCGTTTGCGGTGTTGTCTCCGCTGGGCGGTACCGATCCGGCGATCGCGGTACTGCGGTGGGACACCAGCTGCGGATGGGTGCTCGATCAGGTGGGGACGGCCCGGGTCGGGATCGGCGGTGGAGCGGCTGGACGGCACGACGACCTGCCGCGCGGGGCCATCACCCGTCGCCGCGGTGCCGGTGTCCGCCGCGGTTGCGAATCCGGCATCCGCCCAGGTGACGCGGCACGGCCCGGCTGAGCGACGGCGCCCTGTCGGCCTGGCGTCGCGCCAGCTACCGTCGTGAGGGTGTCGATGCCGGCCGCCGAGGCCTCAGGACAGCGCCCGTGACCCTTGTGGACTGGTTGCGTGCGCTTCCGGATCAGGCGTTGACCCGGCTCTTCCTCCTACGGCCGGACCTGGCGACGCCGCCCCCACCGGACTTCGAGGTGCTTGCGGCCCGCCTGGAGATCCGGGTCAGCGTGGCCCGCGCGTTGGAACGTCTCGACACGGGCGCCTGCGAGCTCCTGGAGGCGTTGACGATCCTTCCCCGGCCGGTGTCCCTGGCGGAGCTGACAAGGTTCTGCGGGCATTCGGAGGTGTCCGAGCCGGTGGGCCGGCTTCGTGACCTCGGGCTCATCTGGGGCGACGATGCCGAGCTGCGGGTCACCGGGATGGTCGTCGACCTCCTCGGCGTGCGCCCGCTGGGGCTCGGCCGTCCCGTGCGAGCCTGCCTGACGACGTACCGGCAGTCCCAGCTCGCCCGGCTCCTGACCGCGGCCGGCCTGCCGGTGCCCCGGGGCGCGGTCGACGAGACGACGACCGGGGTCGCCGTCCGGGAAGCGATGATCGACGCGTTGAGCGACGCCTTCGCGGACGCGGATCGGGTGCGGGAGTGGATCGAGACCTGCTCCTCCCGGGCGCGGCAGCTGCTGGACCGGCTGGCCGCGGGTCCGGCGCTCGGCGCCACCACGGAGGCGGGCCGGTTGCTGGGGGTGTCCGCGGCCCGAACCCCGGTGGAGGAACTACTCGCCCGCGGCCTGCTCGTCGGATTGGACGAGGAGACCGTCGAGCTGCCGCGCGAGGTTGGGCTGGTCGTGCGCGGCGAGCATCCGGCCGGGGTCCTGCACCCGCATCCGCCCGCCGTCGAGGGAGAGGTCGTCGGGGTGGCGGCGGTTGACGCCGTGGCGGCCCTGGCGGCGGACACCCTCGTCCGGTGGGTCACCACCCTGCTGGACGCTTGGGGCGYGAGCCCGGTCACTCCGCTGCGCACCGGCGGGTTGAGCGTGCGGGACCTGCGGGCCGCCGCGAAACTGCTCGACGTTGACGAGCGGACCGCGGCCTTCGTGGTGGAGCTGGCCGCGGCGGCCGGCCTGGTTGACGCGACCGCGGGGGTTGACGTCCAGTACGTGCCGACCACGGCCTACGACCGCTGGGGCACCGACCTGGTGGCGGCCCGGTGGGCCGTACTGGTCGAGGGCTGGCTGCGCTCGCCGACCGCCGCCTGGCTGGTCGGCGAGCGGGACGAACGGGGCCGGCAGATCGCTCCCCTGTCGCTGGACGTGCGGCGGCCGGCCGTGCAGGACCTGCGTGCCCAGGTCCTGCGGGCGCTGGCCGCGGCGCCCGCAGGGGTGGTGCCGACCGCGGAGTCGTTGCGTGCCCTGCTGACCTGGCGAGCGCCCCGGCGCGGCGGAATGCTGCTCGCCGGGATGATCGACGGAACGATCGTCGAGGCCGAGCTGCTCGGGCTGACCGGCCGGGGCGCGCCGAGCACGGTCGGTCGGTTACTCGCCGCCCAGCTCGACGCGGAGAACGCCGATCCGACGCGGAACGTGGGCGTGCCGAGCCGATCGGCGGCTGGTGATCCAGGGCTGTGCGTCAGGCTCGCCGACGCGCTTGCGCCGCTGCTGCCCGAGCCGGTCGRGGAGCTGCTGCTGCAGGGGGATCTCACCGCGGTTGCCCCGGGCCCGCTGGTACCCCGGGTGGCTGCGGAGCTGGCGCGGATGGCGGATGTCGAGTCCGCGGGCGCGGCCACCGTCTATCGGTTCTCCGAGGCCTCGCTGCGTCGCGGCCTGGACTCGGGCCTGGTAGCGGAGGACATCCACGCGATGCTCGTCCGTCTCGGTCGAGGCGGGGTGCCGCAGGCCCTCACCTATCTGATCGACGACACCGCCCGGCGGCACGGCCGGTTGCGGGCCGGTCCCGCCGCGAGCTACCTGCGCTGCGAGGACACGGCGCTGCTCGCCGAGGTGGTCGCCAACCGGCGTACCCAGGCGTTGGGGCTGCGCCGGATCGCGCCGACGATCGTCATCTCCCCACTGCCGACCGCGGAGATGCTCGCCGGCCTGCGCAACGCCGGGTTCGCCCCGGTCGCGGAGGCCCCGGACGGGCGGGTGGTGCTGCGCCGGCCCGCCGCCCATCGGACGCCGGCGCGTCCCCGCGCGGCGTCGGTCGACGTGGCCGACACCCGGATCAACCAGCTGCGCGACGTGGTCCGGCTGGTCCGCCGGGGCGACGACAGCGCGCGGGCGGTCCGGGCGGCCGGCGAGGTTCCCGGCATCGAGGTCGGGCTCACCCGGTCCGCGCCGTTGATCCTGGTGCTGCTGCAGGGAGCCGTCCGGGACCGGCGCCGGGTGCTGCTGGGCTACGTTGACCAGCAGGGTGCGCCGAGCGACCGGATCGTGCGGCCCACCGTCGTCGAGGGCGGCTGGCTCACCGCGTGGGACGAACTCAGCGCCGGCCCGCGTCGTTTCGTCCTGCACCGGGTGACCGGCGTCGCTGACATCGACGACGCGTTCGGCGGACCGCCGGTGGCGGCGGACTGGTCGGCCGCCGCGGAGGATCTCGCCGATCCGCCATGAGCCGGGCGGGCCRGTGGGCCGGTGGGCCGGTACCTGTACCGGTACCGGTGTGCCCGCTTGCCCGCGGGACCCGCGGTGGTTTCGGTCGGGCTTCGGCCCCTCTGGTTACCGTGTCGGTGGTCGGCTGTACCGTCGAAGGGCGCCGGTGAACGAGCAGCGCGCCGCCGGTGTGRTCGTGCCGGTGCTACGCCGGTGGCCTGCACCGCACCGATCGGTGCAGGGCGGCTCGTGTTGGYGGTTCACTGATGGGTCGATACCCACGGCGGAACCTACGGCGGACGGAAAGGGCGGTGGCGGGTGACGGACGGCCCGTTGATCGTCCAGTCGGACAAGACGTTGCTGCTCGAGGTCGAGCATCCCAGTGCTGTCGAGGCGCGGTCGGCCATCGCTCCGTTCGCCGAGCTCGAACGGTCTCCGGAGCACGTGCACACCTATCGGGTGACGCCGCTGGCGCTGTGGAACGCCCGGGCCGCCGGTCATGACGCCGAGCAGGTTGTCGATGCGCTGGTTCGCTTCTCCCGTTACGCCGTGCCGCACGCCCTGCTCGTCGACATCGCCGACACGATGGATCGCTACGGTCGGCTGCGCCTGGAGAATGACCCGGCCCACGGGTTGGTGTTGCGTGCTCTCGACCGGGTGGTGCTCGTCGAGGTGGCCCGGGCCAAGAAGGTCGTGCCGATGCTCGGCTCCCGCATCGACGACGACACGATCGCCGTGCACCCCTCCGAGCGCGGCCGGCTCAAGCAGGTGCTGCTCAAACTCGGGTGGCCGGCGGAGGATCTCGCCGGCTACGTCGACGGCGAGGCGCACCGGATCGACCTGCGCCAGGACGGCTGGGAGCTGCGCGACTACCAGAAGGGCGCGGTAGCCGGGTTCTGGGAGGGCGGGTCGGGGGTCGTCGTGCTGCCTGCGGGCGCCGGGAAGACCATCGTCGGCGCCGCGGCCATGGCCCAGGCCGGGGCGACCACGCTGATCCTGGTTACGAACACGGTCGCCGGCCGGCAGTGGCGGCACGAGCTGCTGCGCCGCACCTCRCTGACCGAGGAGGAGATCGGCGAGTACTCCGGGGAGCGCAAGGAGATCCGGCCGGTCACCATCGCCACCTACCAGGTGATGACGGCCCGGCGTAAGGGCGAATACCTGCACCTGGAGTTGTTCGGGGCCCGGGACTGGGGTCTGATCGTCTACGACGAGGTGCATCTGCTCCCGGCGCCGGTCTTCCGGATGACCGCCGACATCCAGTCCCGTCGTCGGCTCGGCCTGACCGCGACCCTCGTCCGGGAGGACGGCCGGGAGGGCGACGTCTTCTCGTTGATCGGGCCGAAGCGGTATGACGCCCCGTGGCGGGAGATCGAGGCACAGGGCTGGATCGCGCCGGCGCAGTGCACCGAGGTGCGCGTCACGCTCACCGAGGACGAGCGGATGGCCTACGCCGTCGCCGAGCCGGAGGAGCGGTACCGGATGTGTGCCACCGCCCGCAGCAAGCGGGCGGTGGTGGAGCGTCTCGTCCGCCAGCACTCCGATGACCGGGTGCTGGTGATCGGCGCGTATCTCGACCAGCTCGACGAGTTCGGGGAACTGTTGGACGCCCCGGTCATCCAGGGTTCCACCCGTAACCGGGAGCGGGAGCGACTGTTCGAGGCGTTCCGGACCGKGGAGATCACCACACTGGTCGTTTCCAAGGTCGCGAATGTCTCCATCGACCTGCCGGAGGCCGGGGTGGCCGTGCAGGTCTCGGGCACGTTCGGTTCCCGCCAGGAGGAGGCCCAGCGGCTCGGTCGGGTGCTGCGGCCCAAGGCCGACGGCCGCACGGCGCACTTCTACACGGTGGTGGCCCGCGACACCCTTGACCAGGAGTACGCGGCGCACCGCCAGCGATTCCTCGCCGAGCAGGGCTACGCCTACACCATCGTCGACGCCGACGACGTCTGCTAGCCCCGCACAGGCCTTCGGCGGGCTTCCCGGGGTAGCGGTCGGCGTCGCGCCATCACTCCGAGTCGGGCGGGTCGATCAGCTCGGCCGGCTGGATCGCCACCGGAAAGGGCTGGGTGGCGGTGAAGGTCTCCTTCCCGCTGACCGTGCGGGTGGCGAGGTACGCGTCGGCGACCAGGTCGTACGCCTCGATGGTGGYGGTGTCCGGGTCGATCAGCCAGCAGGACGGCACGCCGCGTTGCCGGTAGAGATCGAGTTTGAGGGTGCGGTTGTAGCGCCGGGTGCTGGCGTCGGCCACTTCGATGACGAGGGACGGGGTGTCCCGGAACCGACGGCCGGTGTCACCACTCGCCGCCGCCACCACGACGTCCGGCACGAGCAGACTGCGGGGGGACAGCTCCACCCCGATCCCGGCCGGCAGGATATGAGCTCCGGAGGTGGCCGTGTCCGCCAGGATCCGGACCAGGCGCGCCGTGACGCGGGCCCGCAGCGGTGTCGGCCATGGTCGCAGGACGCACAAGCCGTCCAGGAGTTCGAACCGAGCGTCGTCATGCCCGCCCGTGTCGAGATCTTCCACGGTGACCGGGGGGGTGGGAACGGTCATCGAGGGGCGATGGGAGCGCGGCTGTGCGGGGGCCTGAACCACGATGGCTATCGTGCCTGTTGCCGTGGCCGCTGTCTAAAGCTGGCATGCGTTAATTGTCCGTGTCGCGACAAAAGGTCGAAGTCTAACGAAGACGACCTTCGAATTGTTCAAAAGGAGTGATATAAAGCTCTTGTCTCTTGGATTACCCGATGATAATTTGGTCGCCGTCGATGGCGGCCGAGAAGAGCGTTCTTGGAAAGATCGTCTTTGGGAGTGCCTTCCGGCGTTCGCTCCGTCCCGAGTGGCGCCCGGCTCCCACGCCAGAGAGCTTGCCCCCGCGGAACCTCCCGTCCGCGGGGGCAAGCCTTTCCCCGCACGGAGCCTTCGGCCGTGATGCACGGGCGAACGCACGAGGGCGGCCCCGGGAGAACCGGAGCCGCCCTCGTCCAGACGGTGGTGCAGGGTACAGCGGGTGACGAGCTGGACTAGAAGTCCATGTCGCCGCCGCCGCCCGGGACTGCCGGGGCCGGGTTCTTCTCCGGCTTGTCGGCGATGACGGCCTCGGTGGTGAGGAACAGGCCGGCGATCGACGCGGCGTTCTGCAGGGCGGAGCGGGTGACCTTGGCCGGGTCGATGATGCCGGTGCCGATCAGGTCGACGTACTCGCCGGTGGCCGCGTTCAGGCCGTGGCCGGTCGGCAGGTTGCGGACCTTCTCGACCACGACGCCGCCCTCGAGACCGCTGTTGAAGGCGATCTGCTTGATGGGCGCCTCGAGCGCGAGCCGGACGATGTTGGCACCGGTCGCCTCGTCGCCGGACAGGTCCAACTTCTCGAAGGCAGTGATCGACGCCTGGAGCAGCGCGACGCCGCCACCGGCGACGATGCCCTCCTCGACAGCGGCCTTCGCGTTGGACACCGCGTCCTCGATGCGGTGCTTCTTCTCCTTGAGCTCGACCTCGGTGGCCGCGCCGACCTTGATGACGGCGACGCCGCCAGCCAGCTTCGCGAGCCGCTCCTGGAGCTTCTCGCGGTCGTAGTCCGAGTCCGACTTCTCGATCTCGTTGCGGATCTGGCTGACCCGACCGGCGATCTGGTCGGGGTCGCCGGCACCCTCGACGACGGTCGTCTCGTCCTTGGTAACGACAATCTTCCGGGCACGGCCGAGCAGGTCGAGCGAGGTGCTCTCGAGCTTGAGGCCGACGTCCTCGGAGATGACCTGACCACCGGTCAGGATGGCGATGTCGCCCAGGATCGCCTTGCGGCGGTCACCGAAGCCGGGGGCCTTCACCGCGGCGCTCTTGAAGGTGCCGCGGATCTTGTTGACGACCAGGGTGGCCAGCGCCTCGCCCTCGACATCTTCGGCGATGATCGCCAGCGGCTTACCGGTCTGCATGACCTTCTCCAGCAGCGGGAGCAGGTCCTTGACCGCGGAGATCTTGCTGTTGACGATCAGGATGTACGGGTCGTCCAGGACGGCTTCCTGACGGTCCGCGTCCGTGACGAAGTACGGCGAGATGTAGCCCTTGTCGAAGCGCATACCCTCGGTGAGCTCGAGCTCGAGGCCGAAGGTGTTGCTCTCCTCGACGGTGACGACGCCTTCCTTGCCGACCTTGTCGAGCGCCTCGGCGATGAGGCCGCCGATGGCCGAGTCACCCGCGGAGATGGACGCCGTGGAGGCGATCTGCTCCTTGGTCTCGACCTCCTTGGCCTGCTTGGACAGMTCCTCGGAGACGCGCTCGACCGCGACCTCGATGCCCTTCTTCAGCCCGAGGGGGTTGGCGCCGGCGGCCACGTTGCGCAGACCCTCGCGCACCAGGGCCTGGGCCAGGATGGTGGCGGTGGTGGTGCCGTCACCCGCGACGTCGTTGGTCTTCTTCGCGACTTCCTTGACGAGTTCCGCGCCGATCTTCTCGTACGGGTCCTCGAGCTCGATCTCCTTGGCGATGCTCACACCATCGTTGGTGATCGTGGGGACGCCCCACTYCTTCTCCAGCACGACGTTGCGGCCCTTCGGCCCGAGCGTGACCTTGACCGCATCGRCCAGCTGGTTCATGCCGCGCTCCAGGCCGCGCCGAGCCTCCTCGTCGAAGGCAATGATCTTCGGCATGGTTTCTGGGTCCTCCCAGTGGGATGGCAGGTTCGATGGCCTGGCCCTAACGACGCCCGCGACGGACGGCTCCCGCCTGCTCCGGACCCGGGTGATGCACCTCGGACACAGCGCGGATCGGGCAGCCTCGCCGTTTCAGCCTTGGCACTCCCTAGGCGAGAGTGCCAGGTCTTGTTTAGCACTCGGCCTGGGTGAGTGCAAGCTGGCCCATGGTTCCGCGTGCCCGACGCCGATCCCCCGCGGCACCCCGCCGTCGTCCGCRGCCCTTCCGTTGGTCCGGCGTGGTCCACGAAGTTCGTCGAATGCGCTGTGCCGTGCCGGGCCCGAGTCAGTCGTCGCCGAGGCCGGCGGCCTCGAAGGCGCGCAGCGACGGCTTGATCGTCGCGGTCGGTCCGCCCGTCTCGACGAGGGGGTCGAGCGTCTTCAGCCCATCGCCGGTGTTGTAAAGGACGGTTTCGGCGGCCGGGTCGAGCAGCCCCTCGCGCAGCAGCCTGCGCAGGGTGGCCACGGTGACGCCACCGGCCGTCTCGCCGAAGACGCCCTCGGCGCGGGCGAGCAGCCGGATCCCGTCGATGATCTCCTCGTCGGTCACGTCCGTGATAGCCCCGCCGGTCCGCCGAGCCACGTCGAGGGCGTAGGGGCCGTCGGCCGGATTGCCGATCGACAGCGACTTGGCGATTGTGGCGGGCCGGACCGGGGCGACCGTCTCGACGCCGCGGGCGAACGCGGCGGCCACCGGGTTGCAGCCGGCCGCCTGCGCACCGAACACCCTGTACGGCGTCGGCTCGACCAGGCCGAGCCGGCCGAGCTCACCGAAGGCCTTGTCGATCTTTGTTAGCAGTGAACCGGAGGCGATCGGCACGACGACCTGCTCGGGCAGCCGCCAGCCGAGCTGCTCGGCGACCTCGTAGCCGAGCGTCTTGGATCCCTCGGCGTAGAAGGGGCGGACGTTGACGTTGACGAACGCCCATTCGTACTCTCCGGCCAGCTCGCTGCACAACCGGTTCACGTCGTCGTAGTTGCCCTGGATGGCGACCAGCGTCCCGCCGTACACCCCGGTGGAGACCGTCTTGCCAGCCTCGAGGTCGTGCGGTACGAGCACCACCGAGCGCAGCCCGGCACCGGCCGCGTGCGCCGCCACCGACTGCGCGAGGTTGCCCGTCGAGGCGCAGGCGACCGTGGTGAAGCCCAGCTCACGGGCGGCGGTGAGCGCCACGGAGACGACCCGGTCCTTGAAGGAGTGGGTGGGGTTGGCGCTGTCGTCCTTGATATAGAGCGTCTTCATCCCCAGCTCCGCGGCGAGCCTCGGGGCCGGGCGCAGTGGCGTCCAGCCGGCCCCGAGGGAGACCCGCCGCGCCGGGTCATGCCCGGCGGGCAGCAGCCCGACGTAACGCCACAGGTTCGCCGGACCACGTTCGATGGACTCTCGGGTCACACGAGCCAGCAGGTCCGGGTCGTAGGCGATTTCCAGAGGAGCGAAGCATTCCACGCACACATGCGTAGGGGACAGCGGGTAGGTGGCGCCGCAGTGCCGACAGGACAGCGAGACCGCGGGGTTCGCGACCTCGAGGGTGGGACTGGTGGCACGCTCGGGCGCGAGTGTCATGAAGAAGCTCCTCATCTTTCCCGGGGCAGTCTGCCACCAGGCCGGAATTAGCACCTGCCGCGCACGGGATGCGGGTGGTTGCCGGGGCTTCGCTGGGCCGTTCCCTCTGCCCCTCTGGATGAGCCAGATGAAGTTGTCTGTCCGTACTGTAGACCGTGCGCGGGTGGTCGTGCACCGGTGTTGCCTCTGGTTGTGGACATGATATGGGTCGGTCGGAGGTTTCTCGGTGTGGTCCCACCGGTGCGGGCGGGGCCTGCCCGCTCCTACCGGCCGCGCGTGCCCCCATGCCCGGAGATCGACCCGATCATGCCAGAGCCAGGGAGTCTGTAACAGTGAGTATCCGCGTCGTCTATACCGATCTTGACGGCACGATGGTCGGTCCCAAGGGTTGTTTCTTCCGGGCGGAGGGGGGAGCGATCACGCTGGAGCCGGCTCGCGCGCTCGCCGAGCTGCACGACGCCGGCATTGCGCTGGTTCTGGTCAGCGGGCGTACCCGTCCGCAGCTTCTCGAGGCCGCGGCGATCTTCGGTGCGGACGGGTTCATCGGGGAGCTCGGCGCGATCGTCGGCTGGAACGAGGGGCGCGACAGCGAGATCCTGCGCGGCGCGATGCCGCCCGACTTCGACCAGGTACCGGAGTACCTGCTCGACCGGATGGTCGAGCGCTACCCCGGGCGGCTGGAGCTGCACACCCCCTGGCACTCCGGCCGGGAAGTCGACGTCATGCTTCGCGGGAAGATCGACGTGTCGGAGGTCGACGGCTGGCTCACCGAGACCGGATTCTCCTGGTTGAGCATGCGTGACAACGGGCTGATCTCGCCGGTCCACATGCCTGATCTTGGGGTGAATCCGCACGTCTACCATCTGGTCCCGGACGGTGTGGGTAAGGGGGACGCGGTCGCCTACGACCTCAAGCGGCGCGGGGTGTCACCGGCCGAGGCGATCGCCATCGGCGATTCCGCCAGCGACCTGGCCATGGCTCCCCATGTCGGGCGGATGCACCTGGTCGCGAACGCGGTGCGGCACCCGGACATCGCCGCCCTGCTGACGCGGTACGACAACGTCACGGTCGAGGCGGGCCCGGTCGGCGCCGGCTGGGCCAGCGCGGTGCGAGCGGCCGCCGCCGTCTGAACGCCGCCGTCTGAACGCGGTCCGCGCGTCGACGTTCGGCCCCGGCAGGGCAGACCGGACGGTCACCGGTCGGCGGCGAGGGCGTGCAGTTGGTCGGCGAACCAGCGCTGGGGCGGTAGCCGCCCGGCGACGGCGGCCAGCTCCTCGGCGCGCCGACGCCGTTCGGGGGCGGGCATCGTCAGGGCGGCGTGCAGGGCCCGCGCGGTCGCCTGGATGTCGAACGGGTTGACGACCAGCGCCGCCGTGCCCATCTCCGCGCAGGCTCCGGCCTCCCGGGAGAGCACGAGGACGGCATCCCTGGTCGAGACGATCGGCCCCTCCTTGGCGACGAGGTTCATGCCGTCCCGGATCGGGTTGACGACGAGCACCTCCGCGAGTGAGAGGGYCGCGATCGACCGGGGGTAGTCGTCGGTGATCTCCAGCCGCAGCGGCAGCCAGGTGTCCGTGGCGAACTCGTCCTCGATCTCCGCGGCCAGGCGCTGCACCGCGGCGGTGTACTCCCKGTACTCCGGCAGATCGTGCCGTGACGGGTAGGCGCAGACCAGGTGCATCACCTTGCCGCRCCATTCCGGACGGGTGCGCAGCAGCTCCCGGTAGGCGTCGAGACCGCGGACGATGTTCTTGGACAGCTCGGTGCGGTCGACCCGGACGATGAGCCGCCGCCCGCCGGCCAAGTCGACCAGCTCGGCGGCCCGGGCGGCCACGTCGGTGGCGGCGGCCCGGCCAAGCAGCTCGTCCGCGCTGACGCCGAGCGGATGCACCCCGATCCGCACCGTTCGGTGCCGCCCGGCCTCCCGTCCCGACCCGGCCTCCCGTCCCGACCCGGCCTCCCGTCCCGACCCGGCCTCCCGTCCCGACCCGGCTCCCCGTCCCGACCCGGCTCCCCGTCCCGACCCGGCCGTCCCGATGGTCACCGCCCGCCGGTCGATCCGCAGTCCGAGGAGGTCGCGGCAGCATTCCTGGAACGCGTCGGCCCAGGCGTCGGTGAGGAACCCGAGCCGGTCGGCGCCGAGCATGCCGCGCAGGATCTGTTCGCTGACGTCGTCCGGGAGAATCCGGAAGTACTCCGGCGGTGCCCAGGGAGTGTGGCTGAAGTGGGCGATCCGCAGATCCGCCCGCAGCGCCCGCAGCCGGGCCGCGACCAGGGTCAGGTGGTAGTCCTGGATCAGCACCGAGGCGCCCGGGGCGGCCTCGTGCGCGAGAGCCTGGGCGAACATCTCGTTGTAGGTCTCGTACGCCTGCCAGTCGCGGCGGAACGCCGGGCCGAAGACCGGCTGCGACGCCGGCGCGTAGAGCAGGTGGTGGATGAACCAGAGCGTGCGGTTCGCGACCGCGTTGTAAGCGCGGTCGAAAACGACCTGGTCGACGTCGAGCATCCGGACGGCGGTGCCGTCGGTGTCGTGGCCGGCGAGATCGAGGCGGCCGGCAGGCGCGGAACGCGCCGCCCGGCGATCGGAGTCACTGAGGGCGGCACACACCCACGCCATCGGACCGTCACCGTTGTCGGCCGCCACCCGGCTGAGGCCACTGACGAGGCCGCCGGCGCCCCGCCGGATCCGCAGCCTCCCGTCGTCCCCGACGGCGAACGCCACCGGCCCCCGGTTGGAGGCGACCAGCACCCGCGCGGTGCCGGTCGGCCACAGCCGCGGCAGGGTGTCTTCCTCGGCTCCCGGCATCCGACGCACACTGCGGAGAGTAGGCCATCCGCTCAGCCCTGTACGCCGGTCCATCAAGATCGTATTTTTGGGCGGCGGAGGCTCACGAATCGGCGACAGATGTCTCACGGAAATGCCCCTGGCTCAGGTTTTCCATCCAGAGAGATCACGTACAGTAATGAATCATCGAGTTGGTGGCGCTGACGAACACGCACCGGCGGATCGTCGGCATTGAGATGCTGGTCGGCCCGAACCGGCCGTACGGCGGTGGCGCCGAGCCCACCCTGACGGCGTGGATCCGCCTGCGGGAGGACGACCACMCGCCGGACACGAACCGGCTGATGCGGGTGGGATGAGCCCCGGGCGGGCTGAGCGCGCTCTGCGGGGATGAGCGAACAGGGCGCGGGCGGTCAGCCGCTGAGCCGCTCGACCAGCACCTCCAGCAGGGCGACCATCCCGGGGGGCCCGCCCACGACCAGGTCGGCGCGTTCGCGGATCACGTCCGGGACCTCCGGGCTGTCGCTGCACACGGTGATACCGGGCAGCCCGCCCGCCCGTAGCTCGTCGACGGCCTCGAATGCCGGCAGATCGCCGTAGTCGTCCCCGGCGACCAGCACCGAGCGCGCCTGGCAGGCCGCGATGAGCCTGCGCAGCGCACCGCCCTTGTCGTGCCCGGGCGGACGCAGCTCCAGCACTCGCTTGCCCGGTGCCGCCTCCATCCCATGGTCTTCGGCGAGGGCCRTCAACGCCGGCGTGAGCGCGGCGAGCGCCGAGTCCGGATCGGCGGTGCRCCGCACGTGTACCACCAGCGCCTGGTGCTTGTCCTCGACGGCGGTGCCGACCGGGGCGTCGCGGAGCAGTTCGGGCAGCGCCGCGCGGACCGCGGCGACACCGGGCAGCGGCTCGGGACTGCTGATCGCGCGGCTGCCCGAGTCCCAGCGTTGCAGTCCGTACTGGCCAAGGATGATCAGGTTCCCGAAGTCGGGGATCTTCTCCAGCCCGGTCAGTTCCAGCAGAGAGTCCACCGGCCGTCCGGTGATGATGGCGAGGGTGCCGATCTCATGGGAGATCCGGCGCAGCGCATCCATCGCCCCCGGCGCCGGGACGGCGTCCGACGGCCGCGGGACGATCGGCGCGAGGGTGCCGTCGTAGTCGAGGGCGATCAGGGCGCGTTCGGGCGCGGTGAGCAGGGCGGCGAGTCCAGCGCCCCCRGCGGGTGTGCGGGGGGCGGGTGGGCTGTTCGGCGYGGATTCGGTCACTGGGCCTTCCTCGGTCACGGGTCGAGGTGGTCGGGCGCCGGTGAGGAGCGCGGCGCGGCGGTCAAGTGATCATTTTTCCGGATGGGCGGGGAAGTCGCGGGTGATCACCAGGATCAGTGTGTCGGTGGAGACGATTCTGGTCTTCGACCGGGGCACGATGCTCTCGATGCCCGGCATCGCCTCCTTCAGGGCGCGGGCGGCGTCGGCGTCGGCGTCGTCGTAGAAGACCGTCGTCACCGGGACGTTGTAGATCGACTGGTAGTTGCCCACCCGCTCGACCCGGAACCCGGCCGACTCGACCTGCTTGGCGGCCACCTCGGCGAGTCCGGCGATCCGCGAGTTGTTCAGGACGACCACCGGGGCTGTGGCCTTTGGTCCCGGCGGGGCCGGCGGCTTCGTCGCGGTGGACGCGGACGGCGCCGGCGTCGGTTTCGGGGACGCCGACGCCGTCTTCGTGGCCCTCGGGCCGGGGGCCGGGGCCGCCGCGCGGTGCGGCGGCGGGGCCGGAGTGGTCCGGCCGCCGCCGGCTTGGTCCGTGCCCGGCCGCGCCGAGCGCGTCGGGGCCGCGACCTGGGTGGTGGAGCCGTCCGTGTTGGACGAGCCGTTCAGCAGATTGACCACCAGGATGCCCGCGAGTACGGCGAGAACCGCGACGACGCCCGCGCCGAGGGTGTGGAGCCGGTCCGGGCGCCACCGGTGGGGACGCCGCTGCGGTGCGTTCGTGGCATGTGTCATGCGTGGTCTTACCTCTCGGCCCGGTCATGTCGGCCGGATCGGGCCGCCCGGCGTTGCTCCCGCAGCCGGCGCAGCCGGCGGACCAGCATCGGATCGGCTATCAGCGCGGCTTCCGAATCGATCAGCCGGTTCAACAACTGGTAGTAGCGTGTTGATGACAGTCCGAACTCGACCCGGATCGCCTCCTCCTTGGCTCCCGGGTGACGCCACCAACCCTGCTCGAAGCGCAACATGCGACGATCGCGATCGGACAGTTCGTTCGGCGGGACGTCCGCCCGCGCCGGTTTCTCGGGCGCCGGTTTCTCGGGCGGCAGTCTCTCGGGCGGCAGAGGATGTGCTGCCTCCACAGCGGGACCTCCTCGGGACGCATCCGGGACGATGGGCGCGATGGTGCGCCGACGTACCACGCCCGGTATGGTGCGCCGCCCACTATTTCACCCCGTGGGTCCGACATCTTCGGCGTCTCCGGCGACACACGTCCCGCCCACGGCCCGGCCGCCCGGCGCGGATACGATGAGATGTTCGCGGGAGGCCCCCACCCGGTTCCGGCCAGCTCCGAGTTCCGGCCAGCTYCGAGGGCCCCGATTGGCTACCGTTGGCGCTGATTGACTTMCGGGCAGGCGGGGCACGCCGTGTGGTGGCCTACCCTTGGCCGGTGAGCCGGCGCTTCACCCGCACCACCGAGGACTTCGTCTGCCTGGTCTGCGCGACGGCCGTGCGTGGTGACGGGTACACCAACCACTGCCCGTCCTGTCTGTCGTCGCGGCACGTCGACGTCAACCCCGGCGACCGGGCGGCGCGGTGCGGCGCTGTGATGCGGCCGGTCGCGGTGGAGAGCCGTACGCACGATCTGGTCATCACGCACGTCTGCGAGCGGTGCGGGCATCGGCGCCGCAACCGGTCCGTCCCGGCGGACGATCACGACACGCTGCTGGCGGTCGCCGCCGCGGCCGCGCAGGCTGCGACGGCCCCAGGGCTGCCGGCCCCAGGGGCAC
Source organism: Frankia sp. CgMI4 (assembly GCF_001756285.1). Taxonomy (NCBI): domain Bacteria; kingdom Bacillati; phylum Actinomycetota; class Actinomycetes; order Frankiales; family Frankiaceae; genus Frankia; species Frankia sp. CgMI4. The sequence goes on along the minus strand of NZ_MAQZ01000002.1, from coordinate 210,416 downwards.
GACCGCCGCGCCGCCCGGGGCGCGCGCGGCGGTCATGACCGCCGGTCAGGGATACAGACCCCGGGTCCGGTGGGCGTCGGCCACCCGGCCGACCCCGATGACGTGCGCGGCGTTGCGCATGCTGATCTTCTGGGTCGTGGCCAGCAGGGAGACCTCGCGGTACGCGCGGTCCATCAGCGCCCGGAGCCGGTCGCTGACCTCGTCCTCGGACCAGAAATACGCCTGGATGTCCTGCACCCATTCGAAGTACGAGACCGCCACCCCGCCGCCGTTGGCGAGGATGTCCGGCACCACCAGGACGCCCCGGTCGTCCAGGACCTGGTCGGCCTCGGCGGTCACCGGGCCGTTGGCACCCTCGACGATGATCGGCGCGCGGACCCGGTCGACGTTCTCGACCGTGATGACGCCCTCCAACGCCGCGGGGACGAGCACGTCGACGTCGAGCTCCAGGAGCTCGTCGTTGGTGATCGTGTCGGTTCCCGGGTAGCCGACGACCGTCTCCGCGCCGCCGGCGAGATGGCGGATGAGGGCGGCCGGGTTGAGTCCCTGCGGGTTGTAGATCCCGCCCTTCACGTCCGAGACCGCGACCACAGTGCAACCGGCGTCGTGCAGGTACTGGGCCGCGAGCGCCCCCACCTTGCCGAAGCCCTGGACCGCGATCGTCATCGCGTGCGGGTCGCGCCCGGTCTCGCGCAGCGCGGCGAACACCGAAAGCTGCACCCCCAGGCTGGTCGCCCCGGCCCGACCGGCGGAACCGCCGATGGACAGCGGTTTGCCGGTTACCACACCGGTGGTGGTGTACCCGGTGTGCGCCGAGTAGGTATCCATGATCCAGGCCATGGTCTGCTCGTCGGTGCCCACATCCGGTGCCGGGATGTCCTTCTCCGGTCCGATCAACGGGACGAGTTCGGCGGCGTAGCGCCGGGTCAGGCGTTCGCGTTCCGGCAGGGAGAGCATCGCCGGTTCCACCGCGATGCCGCCCTTGGCCCCGCCGTAGGGGATCCCCATCAGCGCGCACTTCCAGGTCATCCACATCGCCAGCGCCTTGACCTCGTCGAGGTCGGTGGTTGGGTGGAAGCGGATCCCTCCCTTGCCCGGGCCACGGGCGAGGTTGTGCTGGACGCGATAGCCGGTCAGCACGGTCAGCTGACCGTCGTCGCGCTGTAGCGGAACGCTGACGGTGATCGCCCGGCGGGGCGTGCGGAGCAGGTCGTGCATACCGTCGTCAAGGCCCAGATGACGAGCCGCGTTCGCCAGTTGAACGCAGGCCGTGTCCCATGCTGAGCCGGATCCGAGGATCACAGGCACCTCCGCGGCGCGTTTCGAGCCACCCTTCGCCGCCGAACGCGCCGCCCGGTCCGCCGGCCACGGCGCGCTCCGTTGCGCGCCGCGGTGGTGACTCGATATGGCGCAAACAATAGGTGACGGGAGATGCCGTCCGTCAGGTGCGCGCAGGGCGCGCCATCGCCCACCAGGCACCTGCGGGTACGGTCGCGAGCGTGCGCGCGGACCCGTCGAGCCGCCTCCCGGTGCCGCGGCGCGCCGGGGGGCCGGCTTTGTCCGCACCCGGACGGCCGGCCGCGCTCGCTCGTCCCGGAGCCGGCACCCCCGACCGGTCAGCCCGGCGCCTCTGGGCATGGTGGCTGGTCAGCCGTGCCGTCCTCGTCACCCTGGTGGTGACCGACCAGGCGTTCGGCATGCAGCAGAGCGTGCTCGGCGATCTACACATCTATGCGGAGTGGGGCCGCGGGCTCAGTCGCGGCGAGGGGATGCCCACCGGTGACGACCGTTGGCAGTATCCGCCGGGCGCGGCAGTTGTGTTCGTGTTGCCCGACGTAACTCACGCCTATCTGGGATTGCCCTATCGAGCGGTGTTCGTCGGGATGATGGTGGCCGTCGACGCCGTCCTGACCGCCGCGCTGGTGCGTCGCTCGGTCCCGGCGGCGGGGTTCTGGGTGGCGGGTCTCACCGCGTTGGGACCGGTGGCGCTGGCCCGTTTCGATCTGCTGCCGGCCGCGGCGGCGGTCGCGGCCGTGCTCGCGCTCGCCGCGGGCCGGTTCGGCCGGGCGGGATTTCATCTCGCCGCGGGTGCGCTGCTCAAGATCTGGCCGGTCCTGCTGCTGATCGCCCTGTCCCGTCCGCCGCTCCGGTCCCCGGGTCGGTCGGCGTCCATCGATCCGCCCCCCGATCCGCCCCCCGGCCGGCCCACCGGTCGATTCCCGGCGCCCTCGCCGGACTGGTTGCGTCTTGCCGCCGGCGTCCTGTGCGCCGTCGGGGGGCTCGCGGCGCTGTTCGCGCTCACCGGGTGGTGGCGGGACGCGTTCGGGTTTCTCGGCGCGCAGCAGGCCCGCGGACTACAGGTGGAGGCGGTGGCCGCGACGCCGTTCGTCGTCGCCCACATGCTCGGCCATGGAACGGCACCCGGCTATTCCTACGGTTCGCTCCAGTTCGACACCCCGCTGGCCCGCGGCGTGGCCACCGCATGCTYGTTGACCGAGATCGTAGTGATCGCCATTTCGGCCCTGTGGTGGTGGGGGTGGGCGCGTCCGCCCGCGGCGGCGGACGGCGCGGGCCGGGCCGGTGTGCTCGTGGGGCGCACGCTCGCGCTGCTGCTTGTCGTGGTCGTGACCGCCCGCGTGCTCAGCCCGCAGTACCTCGTGTGGATCATGGCGCTCGTCGCGGTCTGGATCGCGATGGCCCGGCCCGCCGGCTCCGGCGGCCTGACCGTCCCGGCTGGTGGACCGGCTGCCCCCGTCCCGGCCGGTGGACCGTCGTGGCGGTGGGTGGCGCTGCTGCTGATCTGCGTTGTGCTCTCCCAGGTCGTCTATCCGTGGCGGTACAACGACGTCGTCCAGGGACGGATCATGATGAGCCTGGTCCTGGTGGTCCGCAACGTCGGACTGGTCACCGTCTGCGGGTGGGCGTGGCGTGCCGCCGCCGGATCGCGACCAGCGTGATGACCGTTCCCGCGGCCGCAAGGCCGGCGCAGCCGATGACGGCCAGGGACGTCTCGACGCGCCCGAGCAGCCGCCAGGTCGCGGCGAGCGGCGCGAGGGTCGTCAGGCACAGCCAGGCCGACGTGACGACCACCAGGGCGATGGTCCACCCCCCGACCCCCCCGACGATCCGCTCGACGGCCGCCCCGAGACGCCTCATGCGGCGTGGTTGCATCCCCGGCGTCCTGGGACGGGCCGTTCCAGGGTGGGGCGTCGGCGGGGTTGACCGGGCGAGGGCCACGACGACCGCGAGTGCCGGCAGGCACAGCGCGAGGTACCAGGGGTAGAGCACCGGGCTGCCGAGCGCCACCGCCAGCCCGCCGTAGCCGAGCACGATCAGGTCGTGCCGACGGCCGGTGTACCCGTCCCGGYCCCGCCAGGCGCGCAGGGCGAGCCAGGCCACCACMAGCGCCGCGCCGGCCAGGCACAGGGCCCGAGTCGCCCGCTGCGTTTCGGCGCCGGACGGATGGCGGCCGACCGGACCAAGCATGCCGTCGACCCCGTCGACCGCCGCGGCGAGAATCGAGGCCGGTGCGGCCCCCGTGGTCAGGGTGCCCGACGTGGACAACGCGTGGATCCAGGTCGGGCCGAAGCCGCCAGCCACCATGCTCAGCCCCGCGGCGAGCGCGACCGCGGCGGCATCGGCCGCGAGCAGCACGGCGCCGGCGCGGATCGGACGCCGCGCCGACCGGGCGGCCCGCAGATGCGCCAGCACCAGCCAGGCGACGCCGAGGAGGGCGGTCGCCTTGACGCTTCCGGCCACGCTGACCAGCGCCGTCGCCGCGGCGCCGAGCGCGGCCTGCCGASCCGTCGGCGTGCTCCTTCCCTCCGGGCCGGGCGCCGGTGCCGAGGCGAGCCGTCGGCGGTCCACCACCAGCGCCGCCACGAGCAGCGCCGCGGCCGTTGCGTCGAGGTGGGCTCCGCCGATCAGGTGCACGACGACGACCGGATTGGCCGCGACGAGCACCATGACCAGGGCCCGTCGRCCCGGCTCCGGTCCGGCGAGCCGTAGCGTCAGGACGACCATCGCGATCGTTGCGAGGATCGCGACTATCTTGAGCAGCGCGACCGTCCCGGCCGGCCCGCCGCCGAGGGCCGCGGCGCTCTTCTCCACGGCGACCGCGGCACCGCCATAGGGCGCATGGGTGTTCCACCACCGGGGGTCAACGGCCCGGACGAACGCCGAGCCCGAGCCCTCGGCGGTCAGCAGGGCGGAGACGCCGTGTGTCGCCGGATCCAGGCCGAGCCTCGCCAGCTCACCCTGAGCGGCGTAGGCGTAGATGTCMCGGCTGAACAGTGGTGGGCCCACCGCGAACGGGAGGCTCCAGACGATCCACGCCGCGAGGGCGGCCCGCGGGGAGGTGCGGCCGGCGATCGTCGCGCGCACAAGTCCGCCCCAGCACAGACACAGAGTGATGATGCCCAGGGCCGCCAGGCCGGCCAGGACGCCCCTTGCGGTATCCGACGAGGCCGCCGATGGGAGAATGCCCCACCAGGAGGAAGGGTCGGTCGTGTGCGGATCGCGCGAACCGAGCCGACCCTCGCTCATCATGGCCACGACCGCGGCGCCGCCACCGGCGAGGACCAGCAGGGTCACCCTGGTCGGGGCCAGGATGCCGGCCGGTCGGGGCCTGCCGCTGCCCGGTCCGGACGGGACGGGCGCGGCCTGACGCCGCCCGCGGGGCAAGCTGTCGGGTGATGACCGGTCGGAGACGGCGGATGGACTGTCGTCGGTGTGTGGGGGGGTCGCGGGTGACAACRCTCGCGACCCCGGGTTCCCCGCCTGACGCCATCTCGGGGGGGCGGACGGCGTCGACCGCCCCGGCGACGGGTGGGCCCGGGCACCCCGGGTCGGAGCCTCGCGTGGCCACACTGCCCCAGACCCCTTCCATCGCCCTCGAGCCGCCGCGGCACCGCGGACCGCTCGTGCGGGGTGTTCTCGCTGTCGTCGTGGCGGTTCGCCRCTGGCCCTGGATTCTGWCCGCCGCGCTCTGCCTGCTGTGCRTCGGTCTTGGCATCACCGGTCCGGACACCYCCGCCCAGGAGTACCGGGTCTGGCTGTTCCGGCACGGCGGAGTGGTGCTCTGGGATGATCAGTGGTACGGCGGTCACACCATCCCCGGCTACAGTGTGCTGTTCCCCCCGCTCGGTGCGCTTGTCGGGGTACAGCCGCTCGGCGCGATCTCCTGCGTCGCCTCGACGATGATCGTGACCCGGTTGCTCCGCGGTCCTGGCCGGCGGACCGGGCATGATCTGGTCCTCGTCTGGTTCGCGGTCTCGACGGTGGCGAACCTCGTCGTGGGCCGCATGCCGTTCGCGCTCGGGATGACCTTCGGTGCTCTGGCGCTGGTCGGCGCGCGGGAACGGCACACGAAGCTGACCTGGATCGGCGCGGTCCTGTCGTCGCTGGCGTCTCCGTTGGCCGGCGGCTTCGTGCTGCTCGTCGGCCTCGCGTTGCTGCCGACGATCGGATGGCGCCGGGYGCTCCCGTTCGCCGGCGCCGGATCCGGCATCATCGTCGCGCTCGCGTTTCCCGAGGACGGGTACCAGCCCTTTCCCGCGCTCACCTTCCTGTCGCTGCTGACCCTCATCGCGGTCGGCCTGCTCGTCGTGCCCGGGCACGCCCGGCTCATCCGGCCCATCCGGCACGGCCTGTTGCTCTGGGCGGCCGCGGCAGTGGTCTTCTTTTTCGTGCCCACCCAGATCGGCGGAAACATCACCCGACCGGCGACGCTGCTCGCCGGCCCTACCGCGGCGTTGTTGCTCGCCGAACGCCGCCGCGTCCTCGCGGTCGTGGCGATCCCGCTGATCGGCTGGCAGATCGGGCCGGTGCACGGGGCGCTGCTTGTCCACGGCGATCCGTCCGGGTCGAAGGCCTATTACACCGAGCTCCTCGACTACCTCGACCGCGGCGCACCGGTGTCGGCCGGGCGGGTGGAGATCCCCTTCACCCGGGCCCACTGGGAGGCGCGCTTCGTCGCCCCGTCCGTACCCATGGCCCGCGGCTGGCTGCGCCAGCTCGACAGCAAGTACAACGCGCTGTTMTACGACGGGACACTGAACRCCGAGACCTACCACGAGTGGYTGCTCGCCCGCGGCATCCGCTACGTCGCCCTCCCCGACGTCGAGCTGGATCCCTCCGCGGTCGCCGAGGCCAGGCTGCTGCGAGCCGGTCTGCCTTATCTCGATCTCGCCTGGCAGAACGCGCACTGGAAGGTGTGGCTCGTCACCGACTCCCCGGGCCTGGTGYAGGGACCGGCCTCGCTCACCGAACTGGGGGTGAGTTCGGTCGCGGTCGACTTCCACGCGCCCGGGGTCGCCACGGTGCTCGTGCACTACACCCCCTACTGGCAGCTGTCGGGGGGCACGGCGTGCGTCTTCCGGGCGGCCGGGGGCTGGACGGGCATTCTCACCGAGTCGTCCGGACCGGTGCGCCTGTCCGCCCGGCTGTCCGTCGACGGCCTGACCCGCGCCAGCGCCCTGGACTGCCCGGTCGGTCAGCGCGTCTCCTGACTTCTCGGGGCGGCTGTCGGCGGGTCTCAGCCCGTCTATCTAGGACGTCCGGACACCGGGCCGGACGACCGGGTGTCCGGGTGTCCGGACGAACTCACCGGGCGGCGGGTTCGGACACCAGATCCGCGACGACGATGGTGGTGTCGTCCCGGGCACCGGCCAGCAGGGCCGCTTCGACGAGCGCGTCCGCGGCCCGCTCGGGCGGCTCGGGCCCCAGCGCGCTCAGCAGGCCGTCGAGCTGTTCCGGGCTCATCACCTTGGTGATGCCGTCGCTGGCGAGAACGACCCGGTCACCGGCGCGGACCGGCTCGCTGAAGATGTCCGCCTCGATCTCGTCAGCGAGCCCGACGGCGTTGAGCAACGGACCGTTACGGATCGCGTGCGGCGTGGTCAGTGCCCGCGGCCGTCCCTTGCCGGGCTGCAACCACACCGAGCTGTCGCCCACGTGTGCGACGGTGAGGTACTCGCCGGTGCTCTGCTGACGCCCGAGGATGACGACGTCCAGCGTGCAGGCCATGCCGAGCCAGGCCGGCTCCTCTCGAGCCCGGGTCCGGACCACCCAGTTCGCCCGTTCCACGGCCTTGCGCAGGCCCTCGAGCGGATCCTCGGCGTACTGCGGGCGGAAACCCGCCACCGTGGTGACCGTCAGCGTGGACGCGATCTGGCCGGCAGCCTCGCCACCGACCCCGTCCGACACCGCCAGCAGCCCGTCGACGACGACGRACGCGTCCTCGTTGGGACCGCCGCGTTTGCCCCGGCGGGTGCGCCCCGCGGCGGCGAGTCGCAGCGCGGCGGCCGTCGTCTGCTCCGGCTCGATCGCCATGAGATCGCCCGTCTGCCCCCTCGGGGGAGCGGGCGGAGCCACGGGGATGGTCGTCGCCGTGGGGGAGCTCTCCCACGGCGTGTCCTCAACCGTTCGGGTTGACTCGGCGCCGCGCGGAGCCGGCGCGTGTTCCCCGGGTGGCGGGAGGGGATAGTCGCCGGTCGCCGGGTCGTAGTAGCGGGTGGCATCCGCCCGTTCGTCACCGAAGGCACCGGGCCCGAGGTGCGGCTGACCGGCGGGCGGTGGCGTCCAGCCGGTGGAGTCGGGATCGCGGTCGCCTTCACCGCCGCCGACGGAAACCTGCGAGGTCACATCCCCTCCCCATGCCGCGCCTGCGTCCGGGACGCCGCTCGCGCTGTCCGCTGACCTGTCCGCCGTGTTGCMCGTCGCACCGGTTGCCGAGGAGACCGGCGCCGGCTCGGCGAAGCCGGGCACGATCCCGTCGGGCGGGGTGGCGTCAGAGCTGTCACGGATCGGCACCGTACCGTATCGGTGGCGCTGATGGTCGAGGCCACGAGAGCGTCGCTGGTTCTCCCCGGGCCGGACGGGCCGGTTGTTGAGGATGACGAAGACCAGCCCACCCACCAGCAGCATCACAATGAGCATGATCGGTACCAGCGGGCTACCCATRGCCTCCGTCCTCGCCGTAGCAATTACGATCACGCTGTAGGACGTGTCGCCAGCCGTCTTCCTTCATACCTAAAGGCATCAACTCAGAAGAGACCGGGTATGTGTCGCGACACTGACACAAGTGCTGAGCATTGTTCCAGACTTGGGCGCGGCCGAGTAGGGCCGACGCCCGGGCGGCCCCGCCGAGAGGCGGGCGCCACGAAGGATGCCTCCGATGAACGGTGACGGCCCGTATCGGGGGGCGCGAGACGGTGATTGTTCGCCGCCGCATCAACGCGTCACGGTGATGAAGATCATCAGGGTCAGGCACAACGTCACGGCGGTCACGGCGGTCACGGCGGTCACGGCGACTCTGGTGGTCATGGCGGTCGTGGCGCGCCACGGGAGCAGGCGGCGGCGCCTGAGCGGTGCGGGTCGGCCGATCGCGGCGATCACCTGGCTCTCGACGAAGCCGGGCAGCTCGCTCGCGGCCCGCAGCCGCGGGTCGTCGGGGAGGTAGAGCGCCACCAGCCGGCGCACGACGCGTTCCAGGTCGGCGGGGAAGGGGTGATCTGCCTCCGATCCCCGCACTGTTCGGCGGAAGTACCTCTCCGCCGCTCTGGCCAACTCCGGACCCGTCAACGGCCCCTCCTCCGGATGGGCGGTTTCCTGGCCCGGGGCACCGTCCCGGCGGATAACCTCGTGCAGATCCCAGGCGTCGTCCCAGTTCGGAACGTGTCGGACCAACAGCCCGAAGATGCGGGCCGCGTTCGGCTGGCCAAGCTGGCAGGCTCGGAGGAAGGCGATCGCCGGATCGGGACCATCCGGCCAGGTCGGCGGAATGCGGGCGGTGAGCTCCGCACCCAGGACACGTAGATCGTTCTCGAGTGCTCCTGGTGCTCCTGGCGGACCGGGTTCGTGGGACGCGCCGGGCAGGTAGAGGCCGGCGATGCGCCGCACGGTCTGCATCAGCGGCCCGTCGCCTCGTCCCGACGCGGCCTCGACCGCGACCAACCGCTCGAAATACGGGCGCGCACCGGCTCCGAGTACCTCCGCCTCATGTGCCCGCGACGTGGGCCGGCCGGGTGGCCCGACCGGGGAGGCCCCCGCGTAGGCGATGTCATCGCGGATGTCCTCGGCGGTATGCCATCCCGGGGCGTAGAGAACGAGCAGCCGGAACGCATCAGCTCCCCGGGCATGGGTTTCGCGCAGCAGACGCACGACTTTCGCCGCGGCCGACTCCGGGGGCCACCGCGACCCGCCACCCGTCGGTGCGGCGCCTGTCACCACCTCGTCTGCCAGGGCTCTGGCGAATTCGAAACCCTCGGGCAGGCCGAACAGGTCGAAGAGGGCCCGCAGCGTCTGATGGATCAGATCGATGCGGCGCCCGGCCCAGACGGCGGGGTCTACCGCGGCCGCCGGGATCGCGAGCGCGGCGAGCCCCGCGACCAGCCGGGTCAACATCTCCACGACTTCGCGCTGCATCGTCGTCACCGCGCGGTGCACCGCGTCGATGTAGGCGGCGCGGTCGTGGTCGCTCTGGTAGGCGTCCGGGGCCAGCCGTCGAGTGATGGCCTGAGTGACGTCGCTCGCGGCGCGGGCCAGGACATCGGTACGGTGGCCGGGTGGGCGTTGAGAGACCGTTCCGAGAGGAGACCGGGCGGGCTCGCCGCGCTGCGGCAGGGTGCAGTGCAGCAGGTCACGTAGCGCGGCGAGCTCGCGGAGTTCGGTGGGTGACTCGAGCGGATCGACGAGAGGGTCGTACGCCGCGTCGCTGAGGGAGATACCCAGCGGGACGCCCAACGCGGCGAGCAGCCGGTCGATCGGGTGCAGACGATCGTCCCAGTACGACCACTCCTGCCGATACGCCTCCGCGACGTGTCGGATGWCGGCGTTCCCCGCGTCCCGTTCCAGCCGTTCCAGGTGCCGCCGTTCCCCTGGGCCCGGATCGGTTGGCTGCGCGGTGGCCGATTCCGGGGTGGCGGGCGGCGGCGTGGCAGGTCGGGGGACGCGGCGCACGGTGACGGGGAGTCGGGCGGGTCGRGAAGCAGCGGTAGGCGACGCCGACAGGTGGTCCGGTCGGGCGGCGCGCAGCGCCTCGACGGTCTCCGTGGCCAGCCGGATCGCGTTGTCGCGCGCGGAGGTCATCCGGTATCCCGAGAAGATCGACTCCAGGGCGACCGCGAGCAGCGGGACTGCCTGGCGCAGTGGCTCGTCCCGGCGTGGTGGCTCGTCGTGGACCTGTGCGGGCGAAGGAACCCGCAACGCGGCGAGTTCGTCCGCGAGGGCGGAGATTGTTCCTTCGACCTGGCGCTGCTCCTCGGAGACCGCGTTGGCGACCGCGTTGGAGATTTTGTCGATCATCCGGCCGGCCGGCTCCTCCTCCCGCAGCCGGCCCAGAATGACGCCGACGATCTCCTCGCGCAACCGTTCCCGGGGCCCGGGGCCCGCTGCCCGGGCCGCTGGCACGAGCCCGCCGCCCGGGCCGGCGACGGGGCCGGCCAGCAGCCCCGCGACCCGGCGCAACTGACCGCGCAGCCGCTCCACGCTCGCCAGGTCCGCCGGCAGACCTACCGGTTCGATGAGGGCGGTGAAAAGACGGCGCACGGGGTCCGCGGCCGTGCCCTGTTCGGCGGAGCTCGACCAGTTCGAAGCCCGCAGGCGTTCGTACCGTTCGCGGAGGTGTTCGCGGACGGCGAGCGCTCCGGCGCCTGTCGTCGCTGCCGGTGCCGGATCGCCCGGCGCGGCCGGGGCCGTCGAGTGTCCCAGGCCGACGGCATCGGTCGTGGTCGAGAGGGGTGCCGGATCCGGGGGACCCGACGTACCCGAACCACTCGCGGTACCCGGGACGCCCGTACGCGGAGCACCCGCGGTATCCGCGAGGGTGGMCAGGTCGCCGCCGGGCGGCGGCGCGGTGGTCCTCTCGACCCCGTTCTCCATCACCCGCCGGCACCAGGCTTCCGGCCGGCTCGGGTCGAACATCTCGTCACCGACCAGGGCCAGCAGGTCGCCGATTCCCCGCATCCCACCGCGGCCGTGGAGGTCCACGAGCAGCCGGGCGGCGGCGGTCATGATCGGTGGAGCGTCCGGCCCGACCCGCGGATCCACGTGGATCGCGGCAGGCTCCCCGTTGCCGGCACACTCTGGTTCGAACGGGACAAACAGGAACCGCGGGCCTGGCTCGTCGGTGTGCCGCGCGCCCGAGGGGGTGGCGCCTGAAGGGACGGTGGTCGCATGCGTGGAGAAGGTCAGCCGGTAGGGCAGAACGCCTTCGAGGATCTCCACCAGGGCCCACATCAGCATGAGCGCCTCATCCGAACCGGTGTGGGCCACCACGAAGGGACGCTCGGCCCGCGACCATGCCAATACCGTCGCGATGAGCGTGACGAGCCGATCGCGCCGCACCCCCGCGCGCGCCGACTGGCGCAGGGTCCGCTCGCCCGTCCGCCGGCGTGCGGTGAGGTCGCGCAGGTGCAGGGGAGCCAGCCGCGGGATGGTGCGGGAGTTCCCCACCACGACCCCACCCGCCGCGTACAACGCGAGCCCCACCCGTTCGGTCAGATAGTCCGCCCGGCCGATCAGGATGTGGGCACGCAGCCGAGCCCGGCTGTCGCCGCCGCGTTCCGGGATCCGGATCCGGTGCACGAGCGCCGCCTCCGGGATGCGGTGCGGATCCCTCGCCGTAAGATGATCCGGCGCCTCGGGATGATCCGGAGATCGGATGAGGTAGGCGAGCGCCGACGGTGGGTGGGGGACCCGGCTCTCGTCGAGCTCGACCTCGCCGGCGAGAAGCCCGCTCCAGGACCTGGTCACCGTGGAGCCCAGGGAGCTCGCCGCCGGGAGGTGACCCTCGCCACCCGTCCTGCTTCGGCGCGGCCAGGCATAGATCATCTGGTCGAGCCGCGTTGCCTCCGCCGCCCGGCCGGACCGCGCCATCGACGTCCCCAGGTGATCGATCACGGTAGACACCCGTTCCGCCGGACCCGGCGGCGTCGCTGAACGTGCCAGCCGCGACAAGCGCCGAGGACGACGGATCCGGCGGCGACGCCTTCCCRGGCGTCTTCAAATCCGCTCGCACCCGCCGGTGATACTTTCTTCCGGGGACCGTAATACCGGGCCGCGTAATGCTGGTCCCGTCCGAAAATCCTGGTCATAGCGGGTGGGCCTGAGGGCAGGAGCCCCCTGGCCGCTCGCTGCTTCTCAGCCAATGGTCGCCCCCCAGACGGCGGTCCCTCAGCCGGGCATTGATCGTGCTATCCCGGTGAATTGTGGCGTGCTGGCGGAAAAATATTCCTGGCGCCTGGTGGATGTCCAGAGGAGTCCTGAAAAATCGGCCTTGCGATCGCTGCCGGCCCGTCGGTTGCGATCCTTCCGTGGGGTGTGCCGTCGCTCCCGCCCGAGGAAGGATCGGCAACCGGGCCCAGGGTCGTACCCCCGACGAAGTTCTGTAGTGCCCGCTGCCGCGCCGCCGGTATACGCGTGCGCCGGTGAACTTCCGCGGTCGTCCTTTCGTCGCRTGGTGGGTCGCCGTTGTATCCATGATGTTGACATGATGTTATTCGGCTCGTTCGTCGTCCCGGATGTGCCCGCCACCGCGCGGGCGCGGTTTGTTCGCGGAATTGGCGGGATCCATCGAGCTGATCGGTGCAGCGGCGGTGGTTCCGGCGCCAATAATCCGACGGATCTCACAGCGAGTGACGCTATCCCGGGGGCGGATCTGACGTTGAATACCGTCACACGATGCGAGCGGTGAACGGTCTTCGGTCGAGATCGAGGTTGTCATGGTCGTGGCACGATTCCTGAGCTCCCGCCGGAAGGGCGATCAGAACCGKCCCGCTTCGCACCGTCCGACGGCTTCTCGGTCGGGTGGCCGGTCAGGTGGTGGGCACGGCCGCGTCGGCGCGTGGCYGGACGAGGGTGAACCGGTCGAACGGGACCGGCGTCGGTGCACTGGAGTCGTACACGGTCACCCGGATGCTCGTCGAGCCGCCCGGTTCACCTGGATCCACCTCGAAAGCCGCGAAGGCGTATGGATGCTCCGGTGCCCGGAAGGCGAGCCAGGGCGCGTCCTCTCTCGCCCGGACCGATTGGCGATGCCACCGGCCGGGATCCTGTTCGTGCACGCCGACGATGACCCAGCAGGCGGGTGGATCGAACAGTGCGTGCGCGGACGGCGACGAGGATCCTCCGGTGCCCACGAGCAGGTGGACGGTGCCCGCCGAGGTGTCGAGCAGGTCACCGGCCCCGTCACCGGCCGCGGCGCCCGCTCCGTCAGCGGTCTTCCGGGCGGGCGTCGTCGCGCCGGGGGCCGGGCGGGGAGTCCGGGTCGCGCTGTCCGGCACGACCCCGCGCAGCGGATGAGTGCGCTCGTAGTGGTGCTCGTGGCCGCAGAGCACCAGATCCACCTCGTAGGTGTCGAACAACGGCTGCCATTCTTCCCGGATACCGAGGTCGGCGCCGTTGTGCTCCACCGCGGTCGACACCGCGGCGTGGTGCATGCCGACGACGATCCAGTCGATACCGGGATCGGCGCGGGCCTGTTTGAGGGTCTGTCTCAACCAGGAGGTCTGCCGGCCGGCGCTGTACCCATGGAGGTAGACCCGCCCGCTGTCCTGATAGCAGACGTCGGCGGCGCTGAGCATGACGAACCGCACGCCGCCGACGGTGAACGCGTACCAGAGCCCGGCGAGGTAGGCCTCCTCGTCGTGCTGGGGAAGGGCGAAGTAGGTCTGGTAGGCGGCGAGCCCCAGAGCTCCGTTGCCCCGCTCGGTCTCATGGTTGCCGTTGCAGGGCATCCACGGCCGGAACCGGGCGGAGGCGCTGATCATCGCGAACCAGTCGAACCAGGCGCGAACCGGATCCGTGCGCTGGTTTGCGTACGACAGGTCACCGTTCGCGAGGTTGAACAGTGGCGCGAGGCGTTCCACTCCGGTTATCACGTGGCGTGACGCAGCCGAGCCGTACGGATCGTGCGGCTCGTCGGTGCCCTGGTCGCCGAAGCAGGTGAAGCTGAAGGCGGCCCGATGCCGCGGAGCCGTGCGGAACGACCCGTGGGCCAAGCCCCAGCGCCCGTCATGACCCACGTCATAGCGGTAGTCGGCAGCCGGCAGGAGCCCGGACAGGTGCGCATGGTGGGCGAAGACCACCTCGTTCGTCAGGGCGTCCGTGTAGGAACGGGTGAGCGCGGTCACCGAGCCGGTAGATCCGCCAGCCGCCGGACCGAACCGTACCTGGGGCCGAGGGACGGCCGTTCGGGTCAGCCACGAGACGACCATGGACGTGGCGGGATCGGAGCCGAAGGTCAGGTGAACGCCGAGCGCGACGTCGGGACTACCAGTCACCAGCGGAGCTCTCCCGTTCGCCGAACCAGCAGTCCGAATCGTCCTCGGGGCGATGAAGTTGTGCCTGTGCTCGTGCCTGCGCCGGCAACCGGACCCGATCTCGCCGGATGCCCCGGCCGGCAAGGTGGTTACCCGGTGGCTGACATTTTCCCATATTCTGTTACCGGTCGCCGATCGAGCGGTGCGACCGAGCGATGTGTGAGAGAACGAACGTGTTCCAGCTCTGGAGCGACCAGCCCGGCTACGCGGCCGAGACTGCGATGGCCGGAGCAGCCGCGGGGCTACTCCGGCCATCGCGTCCGGCCCTCGCCGGGTCACCGGACTGGCCGCCTCCCGGGAGGCGGCACGGAATTCCCGACCGCCTACTCGCTGGACTTGGCCAGATCGACCGGCGGGGCATCGGGCACCTGGTTCGGCTTCGCCTCGCCGCGGAAGACGAACTTCGCCTCGTCACCGTCGCCTTCGACATCCCCGACGACGATCTCGCCCGRCTTGAGCGTGCCGTAGAGGATCTTCTCGGACAGGACGTCCTCGATCTCCCGCTGGATCGTCCGGCGCAGTGGCCGGGCACCCAGCACCGGGTCGTACCCCTTCTTCGCCAGAAGCGCCTTGGCGGCCGACGTCAACTCGAGAGCCATGTCCTTGTTCTTGAGCTGGGCGTCCACCCGRGCCAGCATGAGATCGACGATCTGGATGATTTCGGCCTCGGACAGCTGGTGGAAGACGATGATGTCGTCGATCCGGTTGAGGAACTCGGGCCGGAAGTGCTGCTTGAGCTCGTCCTGGACCTTCGCCTTCATCCGCTCGTAGTCGACGGCGCCTTGGCCGGTGGCGAAGCCGATGCCGGGGCCCTTGGAGATGTCCCRGGTGCCCAGGTTCGACGTCATGATCAGGACGGTGTTCTTGAAGTCGACCAGCCGGCCCTGGGAGTCGGTCAGGCGACCATCCTCCAGGATCTGCAGCAGCGTGTTGAAGACGTCGGGGTGGGCCTTCTCGACCTCGTCGAACAGGACCACCGAGAACGGCTTGCGCCGGACCCGTTCGGTGAGCTGGCCGCCCTCCTCGTAGCCGACGTAGCCGGGCGGGGAACCCACCAGCCGCGAGACGGTGTGCTTCTCCATGTACTCGGACATGTCGAGCTGGATGAGCGCGTCCTCGTCGCCGAAGAGGAACTCGGCGAGCGTCTTGGACAGCTCGGTCTTACCGACACCGGACGGGCCGGCGAAGATGAACGAGCCGCCGGGGCGCTTCGGGTCCTTCAGCCCGGCGCGGGTGCGCCGGATCGCCTGGGAGACGGCCTTGATGGCCTGCTRCTGGCCGATGACGCGCTTGTGSAGCTCGTCCTCCATGCGCAGGAGGCGCGCGGTCTCCTCCTCGGTGAGCTTGAAGACCGGGATGCCCGTCCAGATCGCGAGCACCTCGGCGATCTCCTCGTCGCCCACCTCGGCGACGACGTCCATGTCGCCGGCCTTCCACTCCTTCTCCCGCTTGGCCTTCTCGGAGAGGAGGGTCTTCTCCTTGTCCCGCAGGGACGCAGCCTTCTCGAAGTCCTGCGCGTCGATCGCGGACTCCTTGTCCCGGCGGACGGCGGCGATGCGCTCGTCGAACTCGCGCAGGTCCGGCGGGGCGGTCATCCGACGGATGCGCATCCGCGAACCCGCCTCGTCGATCAGGTCGATCGCCTTGTCCGGCAGGAACCRGTCGGAGATGTAACGGTCGGCCAGGGAGGCCGCCGCCACCAGGGCGGCATCGGTGATCGAGACGCGGTGATGCGCCTCGTACCGGTCCCGCAGCCCCTTGAGGATCTCGATCGTGTGCGCCACCGACGGCTCCGCGACCTGGATCGGCTGGAACCGCCGCTCAAGAGCGGCGTCCTTCTCCAGGTGCTTGCGGTACTCGTCGAGCGTGGTCGCGCCGATGGTCTGCAACTCACCCCGGGCGAGCATGGGCTTGAGGATCGACGCCGCGTCGATGGCACCCTCGGCCGCGCCCGCGCCGACCAACGTGTGCAGCTCGTCGATGAACAGGATGATGTCGCCGCGGGTCCGGATCTCCTTGAGGACCTTCTTCAGCCGCTCCTCGAAGTCACCGCGGTAGCGGGAACCGGCGACCAGAGCGCCGAGGTCGAGGGTGTAGAGCTGCTTGTCCTTCAGGGTCTCGGGCACCTCGCCCTTGATGATCGCCTGCGCCAGCCCCTCGACCACGGCGGTCTTGCCGACGCCGGGCTCGCCGATGAGGACGGGGTTGTTCTTGGTGCGGCGCGACAGCACCTGCATGACGCGCTCGATCTCCTTCTCGCGCCCGATGACCGGGTCGAGCTTGGACTCGCGCGCCGCCGCGGTGAGGTTGCGGCCGAACTGGTCGAGCACCAGGGAGGTGGACGGGGTCCCCTCGGCGGGCGCGCCGGACGTGGCGGTCTCGCCCTTGCCCTGGTAACCGGACAGCAGCTGGATGACCTGCTGCCGCACCCGGTTGAGGTCCRCACCCAGCTTGACGAGCACCTGAGCGGCGACACCCTCGCCCTCGCGGATCAGGCCCAACAGGATGTGCTCGGTGCCGATGTAGTTGTGACCGAGCTGCAGCGCCTCCCGAAGCGACAGCTCCAGGACCTTCTTCGCGCGCGGCGTGAACGGGATGTGCCCGCTCGGTGCCTGCTGCCCCTGGCCGATGATCTCTTCGACCTGTGACCGCACACCCTCAAGGGAGATGCCGAGGGACTCGAGAGCCTTGGCGGCGACGCCCTCGCCCTCGTGGATCAGGCCGAGCAGGATGTGCTCGGTCCCGATGTAGTTGTGGTTGAGCATCCTGGCCTCTTCTTGGGCCAGGACGACGACCCGACGTGCCCGGTCGGTGAATCTCTCGAACATGTGCGCTCCTTCGAGCTGYGACCGACCACACGACAGCCGGTATCCGCATGCTAGCTCCGCCGAGGCATGTCCTCACGCATCGAACAGAAACCTACCCGCCGGCACCGCCCACATCGTCGTGGGCGGCGGACCGGCGCAAGTGCCGGCCGTCCAGCGGAGACGTCTAATGCAACCGTGGCCGACCAGCCATGACTCCGTCACGTCGTTCCGCCAAGAGCAGAACGACGCCACCCGCTTCGCGACGCCACCCGCTTCGCGACGCCACCCGCTTCGCGACGCCACCCGCTTCGCGACGCCACCCGCTTCGCGACGTCTCCGGTCGGACGTACGGTGCGGCGGGACGCGCCAGGCGGTGCGTCCCACCTCGGTGAGCCTCCTCACCGATGCTACCGACGGTAGTGGATGAGGAGGTGCATCTTGTTGTGATTCAACTCACATGTATATCGTTTTGCGTTGTCAATGTTACTCATTGTCGTCGCCCTGGGGAGTTTCGGCGACGGATCTTGCTTGCATCTCGCGAGTAACTACTTTACGTGCGCATACTCGGGCTGTACTTCGGGTGGCTCTCAGACCGCAAGGCCTCCATTGCCCTGCGTGTCGATCCAGGCGCGCAGCCGTTCCTCGCGATCCTGGTCACCAGTAAAGGGACACGAGGTGCAGTAGTCGTCACCAAGCCGGTAGGCCAGGCAGCACGACYCACGGCGTATGCCGGTGTACCGTCGGCCGTGGTGGACGAACTCGTGCCAACGGGGCCGGGCCCGGATGGTGGGCGTGGCCCGGGAGAAGAAGGCGTCGGCCTCCACTCGGCCGAGGTGGGGATCGCCGGTCGCGCGCTCGGTCAGCAGGAAGGCGCGGGCGCACTGCGCGGCCACCGCACCCCACAGCGCCGGAAGGCCGAGCCGGACCCGTCCCCGCAGCTCCTCGACGAACGGTTGGAGATGCGCGAGCACCTCCTCGACCAGGCGACCGCGCAACGCGGCGACGTCCCCGACCACGCCGATCCGGGCATTCATCCCGTCTCCGGCGGTGGCGCCCCCCGCGATCGGGTCATCCGCCAGGACGGTCATGGCCGGTCGGTGGAACGCGGTCTGGTCGAACCAGCCGCCGTCGAGGACGCGCAGGGACATCGTCGCCGGGGTCAGGGCCGGCACCCGGTGCAGGAGGACGAAACAGGCGATGGCCGGGGCGGCGACGTTCGCCGAGTACCAGTTCGCCAGGTAGCTCGCGGCGACCTCCGGGCTGGCGCCGTGCGTGTCGCCCACCCGGGCCAAGGCCTCGGCCACGCCTGCTGGCCCGGTCAGGAAGGCACAGTCGGCCCAGCCCGGGCCGTCCGGCATCCCGAACTGCACACCGCGTGGCTCCAGCACCTCGGCGAGGTCCCGCAGGCTCGCCTCGAACGGCGGTTCGGCGCACTGAACGGTACCCCCGGAGAATTCCGGCGCCGTCCCCTCGGGGGCCACCTCCCTGGAAGGCGCCGCCGGGGACGCCGCCGAGCCGGTGCGGCGTTCGTTCACCGACTGCTTCACTGCCGGGACCGGGAGGTGTGTCGCGGCTGGGCCGGGCGTAGCTGTGCCAGGGTGCGGGATCTCCCGCGGAGTGGCGTGAGCGTGAGCATGAGCATAACTTTAAGTAAGCCTAACTTCATGTCTGGCGTCAACTGGAGTCGCCATCAGTGCTATGCCCACGAGTCATYGGGTCGGCATCATGAGTGGTTCGACATCGCGCGGTTGCCGGGATGGTCGGCCCGCGTCACCAGCTGTCCATGGCGAGATGGCGCTGGACGGCCTCGGCGATGGCCTGCTGCCCGTGCATGGTGGGGTGCGCGCTCAGATCACGTGTCGGTCCGAACAGATTGACCGGAGCCACCCACGGGTCCGGTGTGCAGATTTCGTGACCGCGTAGCACCCGATCCGTCGAGACGAACTCCACTCCCGCATCCGACGCGGCTTTTCTGATGACCYGGTCGAGCTGTCTGTTCAGCCTCGTCAGCTGTCGACGTTCCCTGTTGGTCAGCCAGGTACAGATGTTGTTGAGTTGGTTGTCCGGAAATATGTAGGGATAGCCGACCACGATGATCCGCGAATGCGGGGCGGCGGCCTTCACCGCCGTGTAGTTGGCGCTCAGGACACCCGGGAGTTCCTTGGTGACAAGATCGCGCTCGCGGCGGTCGTTGCCATCCCAGAAGCATCTCCACGCATAACAACTGAAGATGACTCTGCCGAATCCGGCATCGTTGCCGCCGATGGTGATGGTGACGACGTCCGGGGCCCGGCCCAGTGCACGTAGCTGGGCCAGCTGGGGTTTCTCGCCCTTGAATGACTCGTGTAGGGCGCCGGTGGTGGCTCCGGAACACGCGGCGAACAGCGAGACGGTGACCCCCGATCCCATACCGCCCAGTAGTCGTGGCCAGGCCTGGCTGCTCCGCCGGCACCGGGGGGCCAGCGAGTCGAAGGGGGGATTGCCCTCTCCCGAGGAGTAGGAGTCGCCCAGCACGGCCAGGGTACGGGGCTGCGGACCGGCCGAAGCCGGATCATTCCAACCGTATGTAATCGGAACCGCGGCGAACAAGAATGCTGCCATCGCGGTGACAAGAAAGGGATGAGTGAAGTATCCGCTGCCGGGATGTGACGATACGCCGGGTTGTGTTCCCGAGATTCGGTCCCGCATGGCACGGAATCGTAACCGAGTCGCGGGAGGGCGGTCCGTCGAACCCGGTGGCTGTCGCTCGGCAGAGTCGGTTGCCTAATCCGCTGGACCGGCCGAAGCCCCGGAGATGCACGATCGTCGTAATTAGCCTGGTCGCCGTAAGGCAGYCCGAACGAGCCCGAACGAGCCCGGTCGGGATCGGTCGGGATCGGTCGGGACCGGATCAGATATTCTTCTCGAAGACGAGACGCAGGCCGATGAGTGTCAGATGGGGCTCGTGACGGTCAAGGGTCTCACTTTCCTTGATGACCACGGACGCGAGACCCCCGGTGGCGATCGCCACCGCATCCGTGTCCAGCTCGGCCCGGATGCGGCGTACCAGGCCGTCCACCTGGCCGGCGACGCCGTAGATCATGCCAGACTGGAGTGCCTCGACCGTGCTCTTGCCGATGACGGAACGTGGMGCGACCAGTTCCACCTTACGGAGCTGGGCCGCCCGGGACGCGAGTGCGTCCAGCGCGATCTCGATGCCCGGTGCGAAGATTCCGCCGATGAACTCGCCGCGTGCCGAGACGATGTCCAGGTTCGTCGAGGTGCCGAAGTCGACGACGATCGCCGGCCCGCCGTAGAGGTGGTGCGCGGCGAGTGTGTTCATGATGCGGTCCGCGCCGGCTTCCTTCGGATTGTCGATGAGGATGGGAACCCCGGTCCGCGTCCCCGGTTCGACGATGACGACCGGGATGTCGTGGAAGGCCCGGACCACCATCCGGCGCAGCGCTCGAAGCGCGGCGGGAACGGTTGAGCAGATCGAGACACCGGTGACCTGGTACTCRCCGAGCAGGCCGCGGTAGAGAAGCACCAGTTCGTCCGCGGTCGCCTGCGGGTCGGTGCGCACCCGCCAGGAGTCGGCGAGGTGTTCACCCTMGAACACGCCGACGACGGTGTTGGTGTTACCGACGTCGATGGCGAGCAGCATCAGGATTCCTCCACGATCAGATCCTCGATCGGTGGGCCCGCGGTGGCCGATCCCGGGCGATGATCGGGGTCCAGGGCGAGATCGAGGCCGAGGTCGAGAGCGGGCGCCGAATGGGTCAGGGCGCCGACGGCGAGATAGTCGACGCCGACGGCTGCCACCGCCGCCGCCGTTCGCAGGGTCAGGCCGCCGCTCGCCTCGAGCCGCACCCCGGCCGGACGGGCGAGCTGGACCGCGGCTCGCAGGTCCGCCAGCGACATATTGTCGCAGAGGATGAGATCACATCCGGCATCGACGGCCTCCGCGACCTGGTCGACGGTGTCGCATTCGACCTCGACGGGCAGCCCGGGGAACCGTGCCCGCACCGCGGCGAACGCCGCCGCCACGCCGCCCGCCGCGACCACGTGGTTGTCCTTGATCAGGGCTGCGTCCGTCAACGACATGCGGTGGTTCACCCCGCCCCCGCAGCGCACCGCGTACTTCTCCAGCGCGCGCAGGCCGGGTAGCGTCTTGCGGGTGTCGCGGATCATCGCGCCGGTGCCGGCGACCGCGTCGACCCAGGCCCGCGTCAGGGTGGCGATCCCGGACAGGTGGCACAGCAGGTTCAGCGCGGTACGTTCGGCGGTGAGCAGGCCGCGGACCGGCCCGTTGACGTAGGCCACCGTGGTACCCGGCGGGACAGGGTCGCCGTCGCGAGCGGTCAGGGTGACGGTCGCGGCCGGCCCGAGCAGGCTCTCGAAGACGGCGGCGGCGACCGGCAGGCCGGCGACGACGCCCGCGGCCCGCGAGACGATGGCGCCGTGCCCGACGAGAGCGGGGTCGACCGTCGCCTCGGAGGTCGCGTCGACCGCGCCGATCTGGCCGGTCACCTCGTTCTCCTCCCAGACCGGGAGGTCCTCCACGAGCGCGCGGCCGACCAGGGCCACCACCCCGTCCGGGTCGAGGCCGGCCGAGGCGAGGGCACTGCGGGTGGCGGGCGAGAGCCGTCCGCCGGGCACACCGGCGGAACCGGGCCCGCAGACGGAGCCGGGCGCGGAACCGCTCACCGCGAGCCGCGCATGGGCTCGACGTCCACGATCAGTTCCCCTTCTGGATTGAGCCGGGTGAGGATCCGGCCGAGCCAGTGTTCGTCGTCCCGCTCACCGAAGTCCTCTCGCCAATGGGACCCGCGGGTCTCCGTCCGGCTGGCGGCGGCGGCGGCGAGGGCCGTCGCAACCGTGCGCAGGTTGGTCATCTCCCAGGCCGGCGGCCCGGCCGTGACCGTCGCCCCGCTGACCCGCAGGTCCCCGAGACCGGCCAGTACCTTCGCCGTCGCCCGCAGGCTGTCCGCGCTGCGCAGCACCCCGGCACCGTCGGTCATCGCGCGCGCGAGCTCCGCGCGTTCGGCGGGGTCGGTCAGACCACTGCCGCGACCGACCACCGGCGCGGCGGGGATGGCGACGCGGTGCCGGCCGCCGGGCGCTGTGCCGGCCAGGTGCTCCGCGATGCGTGCGGCGAAGACCAGCCCCTCCAGCAGGCTGTTCGACGCGAGCCGGTTGGCGCCGTGCACCCCGGTGCAGGCCACCTCCCCGCAGGCGTACAGGCCGGCCACGCTCGTGCGGCCCCACAGATCCGTGCGCACCCCGCCGCTGGCGTAGTGGGCGGCCGGCGCGACGGGGATCGGCCTGGCGACCGGATCGATGCCGGCGGACCGGCAGYGCGCGGTGATCGAGGGAAACCGCCGCTCGATGGTCGCCGCGCCCAGCCCCCGGGCGTCCAGGAACAGGTGATCGACCCCCTGGGCCGCCATGACCCGCGACATCTGCTTGGCGACGACGTCGCGCGGCGCGAGGTCGGCCAGCCGATGGACGCCCGCCATCACCCGTTCGCCGGCCGCGTCGACGAGAACGGCACCCTCCCCCCGCATGGCCTCGCTGACCAGTGGCTGCTGGCCCCCGAGCAGTTCGGCGACGGCGCCCGGCCTGGACGGGGGTAGCCACAGGGCGGTCGGGTGGAACTGGACGAACTCCAGGTCCGCGACGACGGCGCCCGCGCGCAGAGCCAGCGCCACCCCGTCCCCGGTGGAGACGCCGGGATTGGTCGTCGACGCGAAGATCTGCCCCATCCCGCCGGTCGCCAGGACCACCGCGCCCGCCGTCACCGCGCCGACGCCGTCCCGGCTGCCCTCCCCCAGCACGTGCAGGGTGGCGCCGGCGGCCCGGCCGTCGGAGTCGAGCAGCAGGTCGAGGACCAGGGCGTGTTCGATGACCTCGATGCTCTCATCGGCCCGGACGGCGGTGATCAGGGCGCGTTCCACCTCCAGGYCGGTGGCGTCCCCACCCGCATGGATGATGCGGTTGCGCAGATGGCCGCCCTCCCGAGTGAGGGCGAACGAGYCGTCGGTGGTCCGATCGAACCGGGCGCCGAGCTCGGCGAGCTCACGCACCCGCGCCGGTCCGTCGCGGACCAGCACTCGGGCTGCGTCCTCGTCGCACAGCCCGACGCCGGCGACCAGGGTGTCGGCAAGATGATCATCGGGCGAGTCCTCCGCGGCGAGCGCGGCGGCGATCCCACCCTGCGCCCACCGGGTCGACCCGGCGTCGAGGTGCGCCTTGGTCACCAGCAGCACCCGGGCGGCGGGCAGCGCCCGGCGCAGGTGCAGGACCGTCGTGAGCCCGGCGATGCCCGAACCGATGACGACGACGTCCGCGGCGCGCATCCATCCCGGGCGGGGCGCGCCGAGCCGGCAAGGTAGCACGGTCACTGCGTAGCCATGGCCGATCGGACCGCCGCCGCGGCTGTGGGTACCGGGATGTCGACCGGGATGTCGACCGGGATGTCGCCACGCAGGCTCGACGGGTCGCCGGGGAGCGGTTCGGCCGGGTCGTCGCCGTGCCCGATGATCCGGTTTGCCGCGTCGACGAACAGCACCTTCGGGACGTGCCGGCGCGCCTCGGCGTCGTCCATGAGCCCGTACGCAATGATGATCACTAGGTCGCCCGGCTGGACCAGGCGCGCCGCGGCACCGTTAATACCGATGATCCCGCTTCCCGCCGGTCCCGCGATGGCGTACGTCTCCAGCCGGGCGCCGTTGTTGATGTCGACGATCGTGACCTGCTCGCCAGGCAGCAGGTCGGCGGCGGCCAGCAGGTCCGCGTCGAYCGTCACGGAGCCCACGTAGTGCAGATCGGCCTGGGTGACCGTGGCACGGTGGATCTTGGCGGTGAGCATGGTGCGCAACACGGTCAGGCTCCCGGGTGATCGCGGTCGGCGGGACGGTCCGGTCGGGGGGTGACGGCGGGGGATCCGGCTGATGYCGGAGTTCCGGTGGGGGCCGGCGCCGGGGATTCCGGAGGCAGGACGAGATCGATGTTGTCGATCAGGCGGGTGGTGCCCACCCGGGCGGCGACGAGTAGCAGGGCGGGACCGCTCCGGACCGGACGTAGATCGTCGGGGCTGGCCAGGGCGAGGTAGTCCACGTCCACCCCGTCCGCGGCGGCCAGAACCTCCCGCGCGGTCGCGAGCACGGTGTCCCGCCCGCCCGCCTGGGCCCGTGCCCCGGCGGCGAGCGCTCGGGACAGCGCGAGCGCGCTGCGCCGCTGGTCGGGGGTCAGGTAGACGTTCCGGCTCGACATCGCGAGGCCGTCGGGCTCGCGCACGGTCTCCACGCCGATCACGGTGACGTCGAAGGCGAGGTCCGCGACCATCCGGCGGATGCAGACCAGCTGCTGGGCGTCCTTGCGCCMGAAGAACGCCAGGTCCGGACGGACCAGGTGGAGCATGGTCCCCACCAGGGTCAGCATCCCATCGAAATGGCCCGGACGGGCGGCGCCTTCAAGCAGCTCACCGAGCGGCCCGGCCTGCAACCGGACGAGCGGCGGCGGGTCGTGGATCGCCCGGGGGACGAAGACGAGATCAACCCCCTCCCCCGCGCACACGTCGAGATCGGCGGCCAGGGTGCGCGGGTACCGGTCGAGATCCTCACCCGCGCCGAACTGCAGCGGATTAACGTAGATCGTGGCAACCACCTGGTCCGCCTGGGCCCGGGCGGCGCGCAACAGCGAGGCGTGGCCCTCGTGCAGCGCTCCCATTGTCATGACGACGGCCCTGGTCGGGCGCGGGTGCCCGGCTGCCGCCCGAGTGGGCGCGTCGTCCGGCGCGGGCGGACCGCCCTCACCCCGCCGGGCGATGTTGGCCTGCCGGTCGAGCGCGGCGAGCCCGGCGCGCAGCTCGGCCCGGTCTCTGGCCAGGACGGGACGGGACGAGCCGGGGAGCGTGCTGGGCCGGGCGGAGGGGGCAATGCTCCTTGCGGAGGGGACCGTGGCGGTGGCCGCCTGATCGCGGGATTCCGTCGATGGGCGGCCGGGCGTGGTGGAGGAAACAGTAGTCATGATCCGTTCCAGTCCTCGGATGGGGTACCGGACGTCGTTGGCAACTGTAACTCGGCTGCAATGGTTGCCGCCCTCCCCTGTGAGCTGGGCTTCGTTCGGGCGATCGTCCCGAACGAAGCCCTCTGCTCACGCCGGAAGGTGCAATTTGTTGCTTTATGACGTTATGCGCCACTTCGTGGGGGCGGCGAGTCCACCGGAGTTCAGGCCCCGGCGTGCGTGGGCTCAGCCCGCTCAGGGGCCTCGGCCTCCTCGGGGGAGGAGGGCGTGGGGGCTCCTGGGCGGGTGTGCTGCGCGACGTAGGTGCCGGCGGCGATCGCCGCCGCGACCGGCCATTCGATGATTGAGGCCGCGGCGAGCCCGCCGAGTCCCAGGTAGTAGGCGCTCTTGCCCAGTGACGGCCACTGCATGCTCGTACCTCGTCCAACCTCGAACCGCGACGTGAGTAGCGGTGCCCGGACCGTGAAGGTGCGTGTGYCAGACGACCGCTCGGGGCCCGTGGGCGCGGCCGGCTGCTGCTGGTCCCGCTCAGGGGCAGAGGTGTCCGTGTCCTCCCGGTGCGGCTGTGGCCGTGCCCGTGGYGGGGTGTCCGTCTTCGTGGCCATGGCAGCTCACCTCTCTCGATATCTCGATCTCCTTCTAGGAGAGAACCTAAGATGAACTTATAGTACCCAGAAGATAACTTCTCGTGTTGTTCGCGGTGYGAGCGCGGTCAGACGGTGGACAGGTAGTCCTTGAAGGAGATGCCGGTCAGCCGCTCGTAGGCCTCCACGTAACGGGCCCGGGTCGCCTCGACAACGTCCGCGGGCAGCTCCGGCCCCGGCGCGGTCCTGTCCCAGCCGGTACTCGTCAGATAGTCACGGATGTACTGCTTGTCGAAGGACGGCTGGGAGGCCCCGGGCCGCCAGGTGTCCTCCGGCCAGAACCGGGACGAGTCAGGGGTCAGGACCTCGTCGGCGAGCCGCAGCGTGCCCTGGGTGTCATGACCGAACTCGAACTTGGTGTCRGCGAGCAGGATGCCGCGCTCGGCTGCGAGGACACTGGCCCGGCCGAAGATCTGCAGGGTCAGCCGCTCGAGCTCGGCGGCAAGCTCGGTGCCGATCCGGCCGGCCGCGTCGGCCCGGCTGATGTTCTCGTCGTGCTCACCGATCGGCGCCTTCGTGGACGGCGTGTAGATCGGTGCCGGCAGCTTGCTGCCGTCCACCAGCCCGGTGGGTAGGGGATGCCCGCTGACCGCGCCGGTGCGCTGGTAGTCCTTCAGCCCGCTGCCGGTCAGATAACCACGGGCGACGCACTCGATCTGCACCATGTTCAGGCGTCGGCACAGCATCGACCGGCCACGCAGCTGCTCCGTGTACGGAGTGAGCTCGGCCGGGTACTCGTCGACGTTCGAACTGACGACGTGGGACGGGACCAGGTCGGCGAGCTGGTCGAACCACCACAGCGAAAGCCCGGTGAGAACGGCTCCCTTGTCGGGAATCTCGGTCGGTAGGACCACGTCGAACGCCGAGATGCGGTCGCTGGCGACCAGCAGCACGGCGTCGTCCCCGACCGCGAACAGCTCCCGGACCTTGCCCGAACCCAGGTGGGTGAGTCCGGCGAATTCCTCATGTGTCAGCGGCATAGACAGACCGTACCCAGGGAGAACAACAGCACCTGCCGGCCGGGGCACCGCGCCATGCCTGCGCGGCTGCGCGGCGGGTCAGGTGCGGGGGTGCGGGTCAGGTGAGGGYCGCCAGGGCGTCGAAGACCGAGCCGAGGCGCTCGGTGTAGCGCTCGGGCCGGCTCACCTCGTTGAGCCTGGCCTCGTCCAGGGGCAGGCCGCGGTCGCCGGCGTGCTTGCGCAGCGTTTCCCAAAACGGCACGCCGGTCTGCCAGGTCTCCATCGCCGCCGCCTGGGTGACAGCGTAGGCGTCCTCGCGGGACAGCCCCGTCTCGACGAGTTCGAGCAGCACCGCCGAGGTGTAGACCAGCCCGCCCGTGGCATCGAGGTTCGCCCGCATCCGTGCGGTGTCCACGACCAGCCCGGTGACCAGCCGGGTCGTCAGGTGCAGCAGGTAGTCGACGCCGGTGGCGGCATCCGGCAGCGCGATGCGCTCKGTGGAGGAGTGGGAGATGTCGCGCTCGTGCCACAGCGGCACGCCCTCCAGCACCGGGACGTACTGCGCCCGGACGATCCGGGCGAGCCCGGCGATGCGCTCCGACATGATCGGGTTCTTCTTGTGGGGCATCGCGGAGGAGCCCTTCTGCCCGGAGCCGAACGGCTCGGACAGCTCCCGGACCTCCGTGCGCTGGCCGTGYCGGACCTCCAGGGCGACCGCCTCGCAGACGGTCGCGAGCCCGGCCAGCGCCGCGACCCAGGAGGCGATGCCGTCGCGCAGCACGACCTGGGTGGCCACCGGGGCCGCGGTGAGGCCCAGCTTGTCGGCCACGTAGGCCTCGACGTCGGGGTCGATGTTGGAGTACGTCCCGACCGCGCCGGAGATCTTGGCGACGGCCACGTCCGCGCGGGCCGCGCGCAGCCGGTCGCGGCAGCGGGCGAGCCCGAACGCCAGGTCCGCGACGCGGTGCCCGAACACCGTCGGCTCGCCGTGGATGCCGTGCGTCCGGCCGACCCGCAGGGTGTTCCGGTGGGCYAGGCCGAGGTCGCGCAGCGCGGCGACGAGAATGTCCGCCCGGGCGAGCAGCAGGTCGGTCGACTCGACCAGCTGCAGCGCGAGCGCCGTGTCGAGCAGGTCGGAGGAGGTCATGCCGAAGTGCACGTAGGCGGCGGCGGACCGGGGTTCGGTGCGGTCGGCCCAGGCGGTCAGGAAGGCGATGACGTCATGCTGGGTGACGGCCTCCACCTCGGCGACGGCTTCGGGCGTCGGAGCGGGGGCGGCCCGGACCGGCTCGATGGAATCGGCGGGGRTGCGGCCCGCGGCGGCGTGCGCCTCCATGACCAGCACCTCGACGCGACACCACAGCTCGTACTTGTGCGCCTCCGACCACACCCGGCCCATCTCCGCCAGGGTGTACCGGCCGATCATGGCTGGCTGCCGGCCGCGGCCGCCGCGCTCAGCCCGTCCGCCGCGGCCTGCTCGAACTCGTCCTTGAACGCGGCCAGCTTCAGCCCCAGATCGGGATCGGCCAGCGCCAGGATCTGGATCGCCAGGATCGCCGCGTTCGTCGAGTTGTTCAGACCCACGGTCGCGACCGGGACGCCCGGCGGCATCTGCGCGATGGCGAGCAGCGAGTCCATGCCGTCCAGCGCCCCGCCGGAGATCGGCACGCCGATTACCGGCAGCGTGGTGAGGGCCGCAATGGTGCCGGGCAGCGCGGCGGCCAGGCCTRCCCCGGCGATGACCACCGAGATGTCGCGGGCCCGTAGCTGACCCACGTAGTCGGCGAGGGTGCGCGGCGCGCGGTGCGCCGACAGCGACACCTGCTCGTAGGGCACACCGAAGCGTTCCAGAGTGGCGCCGGCCTTGCTCATGGTCTGGGTGTCCGACGGTGATCCGAAGACGATCGCCACCTGGGGATGATCCGGCCCGGGGGTGCTCTGCGACACGGTCTACTCCTTCTTTCTATGTCCTGCGGGATCCTCGCCGGACGCGACGTCCGTTCGACGGACGTCGGCCGCGTGGCGCATCCGGGACGGATCTCCGATGTCGGTGCGGTAATGGGCGCCGGGCAGCGAGATGCGGCTGACGGCCTCGTAGGCCGATCCTCGCGCGGACTCCAGGTTGGAGCCGATGGCCGTGACGGACAGCACACGGCCGCCGGCCGAGACGACCCGACCATCCGGCTCCCTGCGGGTACCGGCGTGCAGGATGTCGACGCCGGCCAGCGCGCCGGCGGCGGCGAGCCCGCGGATCGGGTCGCCGAGCCTGGGGGCCGCCGGATAGCCGTGCGCGGCGACGACGACGCTGATCGCCGCGCCGGAGCGCCACACCGGTGCCCGCCGGCCGGAGAGCACGTCCGTCAACGGCGTCGTGAGCAGGGCGAGGATGGCCTGCACCTCGGGGTCACCGAAGCGCACGTTGAACTCCACCACCCGCGGCCCGCGGGTGGTCAGCGCGAGCCCGGCGTAGAGCAGACCGGTGAACGGGGTGCCGCGCCGGGCCATCTCGGCCACCGTCGGCCGGATCACCGTGGTGACGATCTTCGCCGGCAGGCCATGCGAGGCCCAGGGCAGCGGGGTGTACGCGCCCATCCCCCCGGTGTTCGGGCCGGTGTCGCCRTCGCCGACCCGTTTGTGATCCTGTGCCGGCAGYATCGGGAGGACCGCGCCGGACTCGGTCACCACGGCGAACAGGGAGACCTCGGGCCCGTCGAGGTACTCCTCGAGGACAACCCGGTCGTCCGGTCCGCGCAGGCTCGCGCGGACCGCGGCGACGGCCGCGTCGCGATCCTCGGTCACCGTGACGCCCTTGCCGGCGGCGAGCCCGTCGTACTTCACCACGTACGGTGGCCCGAAGACGTCCAGGTCGGCCAGGGCGGGCTCGATCTCGGTGTGGTCGCGAGAGGCCGCCGTGGGCACCCCGGCGGCGCGCATGACCTCCTTGGCGAACGCCTTGCTGCCCTCCAGCCGGGCCGCGGCCGCGCTCGGGCCGAAGACCGCGAGACCGCGGGCGCGTATCTCGTCGGCGGCCCCGGTTACCAACGGCATCTCCGGACCGATGACGGTGAGGTCCGCGCCGACCGCCTCAGCAAGGTCGGCGACGGCGTCCGGGTCAGCGACGTCGAGCGGGCGGGGCTCGGCGAGCTCGGCGGTTCCGGCGTTTCCGGGCGCGCAGACCAGCGAGCCGACCCGGGGATCGCGGGCGAGCGCCCGGCACAGCGCGTGTTCACGGCCGCCGGAGCCGACAACAAGAATCTTCATCAGTTCACCTCGCGACGCAAGCAGCGGCCCGGTGCGCGGCGGCGAATTCCCGGTAATGCCGGCGGAGCGGGCCGCGTCGCCGCCACGGCCGTGCGCGGGGGACGCGAGGGTCGGTGGCGGCCGTCACCGGTTGTCCCTGGCGCGCGGCGCCGGGACGGAGATCCGGACCGGGCGCGGGTGCCATCGCGAACCGGCGAACYCCGTCTGGGGCATCGCGTCGTCGCAGTTCGGTCGGGTCACGGTTCCACAGTAGCGGGTGTGCTGATCATCGTGCGCGTCGTGCCCGGTCGGTGCCGGTGACTCCCGGCCGATCACCTGGGACGATCCGCGCTGAGCGACTACAGCCCGACACCCGACCGCCAGAGCAGGTGGGCCATGCCGTGCACCAGGTGCAGCGCGCAGCGGCGTGCGTCCACCTCGGCCATGCCCGCGACGATGGCGGCGGCGTCGACCGGCCAGACCCGGACCTCCCGGCCGAGCACGGTCAGCGGGGCGGGATCGTCGCGGCCTTCGAAGGCGCGCCCACCCGGTTCGACGAACAGGTGCAGCGACCGCCCCGCAGCCGGGAAGTTCTCGCAGCGCCAGTACAGCAGCGGCCACGCCTGCAGCCGTTCCCGCCGTCCCGGCCAACGCCGGCGGCGACCGGGGTCAACGGCCGCCTCACCCGCGTCCGCCCGGTCCGCCCGGTCCGCCCGATCCGCCCGGTCCGCCCGATCCGCCGGGTCGGCCCGGGCCGCCGGGTCCGTGACCGCCCGTGTCGCCCGTGTCGCCCCGCCCTCGCTCAGGTCCAGCGCGGGCAGCGGCCRCCCGGCACGGTACCGCGCCGGCGCGCGGTGCGGCGCGGTGCGGGTCGCCCGCACCGTGACCGGTGGTACCAGGTGTTCGGCCGCGCAGAAGTCCAGGAAGTCACGGATCTGGGCGTCGACGTGACTGGCGACGGCCGCGGCGCGTTCGAGCCGCTGTGCCTCGGCCCGCTTCGAGCTCCGGATGGCGTGGCTGCCCCGCAGCAGCACGTCGGTCAGGGTCTGCGGCAGAGCCTCGCCGGTGGGGGAGAACCCGACCGGCCAGGCGTCGGAGTCGGTCGGGTGCAGGTAACCGCGTCTCACGGCTGGTGGCCAACGGGCCGGTTGCGGGGCTTCGGCCGGTTCCGGCAGCGACAGCGGTGTCCGCCCGGGGATGGAAGGATCGTCATCCGACGGCCGGGACCTGACAACGGCCACCGCCACCACCCCCGGACGTCATTGCTTTGCGTGACCGCCCAAGCGTCGACGGTAATGCTTCCGGGTGCAACCGGAACCGACCGGATCTCGGCCCGCGCCGGGCGGGATCAGATCAGGTCCGTTCCGGACCAGTCGTTTCAGACCAGGTCATTGATGACGAGCGTCTGGTCCCGCCCGGGACCGACGCCGACCRCCGACACCGGGGCGCCGGAGAACTCCTCCAACGCCCTGATGTAGTCCTTCGCGGCGCCGGGCAGGTCGGCGAACGACCGGACGTCGGAGATGTCCTCGTGCCAGCCGGGCAGGTCGGTGTAGATCGGCTTGGCGTGGTGGAACTCGGTCTGGGTCATGGGCATCTCGTCAACCCGTTCGCCGCCGAGGTCGTAGCCGACGCAGATGGGCACCCGGTCGAAGCCCGACAGGACGTCCAGTTTGGTGAGGAAAAGGTCGGTCAGGCCGTTGACCCGCACCGCGTAGCGGGCGATTACGGCGTCGAACCAGCCGGTGCGCCGCGCCCGGCCGGTCGTCACGCCGAACTCCCCGCCGATGCGGCGCAGCTCCTCTCCGACCTTGTCGTCCAGTTCGGTGGGGAAGGGGCCGGCGCCGACCCGGGTCGTGTAGGCCTTGATGATGCCGATCACCCGACTGATCCTCGTCGGGCCGATGCCGGCGCCGGTGGCCGCGTAGCCGGCGGTCGGGTTCGATGACGTGACGAACGGGTAGGTGCCGTGGTCGACGTCGAGGAGGGTGCCCTGGGAGCCTTCGAGCAGCACGACCTTGCCCGCGCGCAGCGCCCGGTCGAGGATCAGACCGGTGTCGGCGATGTGGGGTTGCAGGCGTTTCGCGTAGTCGGCGTACTCCTCGACCACCTCGTCGAGCTCGATCCGGCGCCGGTTGTAGACCTTGGCCAGGACCTGGTTCTTCTCCCGTAGCACCAGTTCGAGCTTCTTGTGGAAGATGCCCGGGTCGAGGAGATCCTGCACTCTGATGCCCGTACGGGCAACCTTGTCGCCGTAGGTGGGACCGATGCCGCGACCGGTGGTACCGATCCGCGCCTTGCCCAGGTAACGCTCGATGACCCGGTSCAGCGCCCGGTGATGGGGCATGATCAGATGGGCGTTCGCGCTGATCAGGAGCCGGGAGACGTCGATGCCGCGGGCGGTGAGCCCGTCCATCTCGGCCAGCAGCACGCCCGGGTCGATGACGACCCCGTTGCCGATCACGGGAACGCAGTCGGCCCGCAGCATGCCACTGGGAATCAGGTGGAGCGCGTAACTCTCCGCCCCGATGACCACGGTGTGGCCGGCGTTGTTGCCACCCTGGTACCGGACGACGTAATCGACGGCGCCGCCCAGGAGGTCGGTCGCCTTTCCTTTTCCCTCGTCGCCCCACTGGGCACCGATGAGGACAAGAGCAGGCACCGGGCGAGGTTACTAGGGATGGCGGGGTCGTGGGGCCGGCTGCGGCATCCTCGCTGGTCTCCACCACCGACGCGGCCTGATGAACTCACTGTCAGGTGAAGCCGAGCTCACTGGCAGCGACGGAATCGCTGTCGGCCAGGAACGTCCGGCAGCGGGTGGCCTCCTCGGCCTCCCCGATGGCCGCGGCCGCCCGACCGAGAGCGGCGAGCGAACGCAGGAACCCGCGGTTGGGTTCGTGTGACCAGGGGATCGGCCCGTTGCCCTTCCAGCCCGAGCGGCGCAGGGCGTCGAGGCCGCGGTGATAGCCCGTGCGGGCGTAGGCATAGGCCTCGACGGGTCGTCCGCCGGTGAGCGCGAGCTCGGCGAGCGCGGCCCAAGGCACGCTGAACGCGGGCAGCCGGGCGGCGACGGCATCCGGCGGATCACCGGCGACCAGCGCATCGGTCGCGGCCGCGTCGGAGGGCAGGAGCGTCGGCGGCGGACCGGAGAGCAGGTTGGGCTTTCCCGAGGTGGACGGCGTCGTCATGAGTGCATCCTGCCCGACGACCGGCCGCACACGTCATGGAGGTCACCCCGGACGCGCTTGCCCTGCGCGCACGGTGACCGGTCGGTCAGGCCCTGACGCTGACGTTCCACAGATTCTGGCCGACGACCCCGGGTTGACCGTCGCTCACCCGGGTGAGGTACGAGTACAGCGCGGCGATGCCCTGCGACTGCGGTCCGAACTTGCCGTCGACGGTGAGTACGAAGCCCTTCTGACGCATCCTGTCCTGCCAGACGAAGGCGTCCGGGCGAACGTCGTCGCTGAGGGACGCGTCGAGGACCGTGCCCCTGAACGAGCCGTCCCCCATCTCCCGGCGGGCCCGGTCCAGCGTCATGGGGGGTTCCACCGGGGTGATGGCCTGCTGGATGACGTCACCGGAGCCGCCCGGGACAYTGGCCGGGCCGTTGTTGGTCAGGCCCATCTTGACCGAGCAGGACGGCCATGGCTGCCAGCCCCGCTGGTTGTAGAGCTTCGCGGCCGCCTCGTCCTGCGTGGCGGGCGATGCCTGGTACGGGCGGCCGGAGTACCCGAGCCCGTGCCAGGTCTGGTCGTCGAACTGGTAGGCACCGGAGAAGCCGTTGCCGGTGTTGACCGCGTAGTTGCCGCCGGACTCGCATTGGCGGAGCTTGGCGAAGTCGTCGGAGGTGGCCGCGCCCGCCGGAGCCGCGGTGACCGCGAGGCCGCTGCCGACGATGGCCGTGACCGCGCCGGTGGTGCGCAGGATGCGACCGGCGGGCGATGGGGCCTGCGGTGCTCGATGTCTGCCGCCACGACGCCCAGAGGGCATGTCAGTCCAATCCCGTCGCCTGCGGGGTGAGCTGTCGGGTGCGGGCTGGGATGGCCCGGCCGGAGGATCCGACCCCGGGTGGGAACCGCTCTCCACCATGGGCCGGGACGCACCGGCTTTACCCCAAGGACGCCGCTTGCGGCGCCCGAAATGTGGGTCCCCCACTCCTGCCCGCTGCGGTCGATGTTCGTTCCGGCCGCTCGTACGGGGGCAGGACTCGGCGTCCGTCCGGGCGGCCTCGCCGACGAGGCGAGTGAGCGGCACTCTAGCGAGAACCGCTCATGGAGCGCAAACCGGGGTGGTCCGGAGTAACCAGTGAGGATCGCGCGAATCGTGCCACTTCCATACAGGTTCCGCAGGTGGCTCGCTGGTCCTGCTGTTCCTCGTCGGCCTTGCCGAAGATCGGCTCTGCCGAAGATCGGCCCTGCCGGAGGCCGGTCAGGGTGCGGTCCTGGTGATGCTGGTGGTGGGTTGTACGGGCCGGCCCGTACGGGCCGTCAACCGGAGATCGTCCGGAGACAGGTCGGGCCAGCCCGTCGTCGAGGTGAGATCCCCTGACCGGTGTCGCCGGGGTGGGATGTCCGGTTCCCGCGGCGGTCGTCCCTCCGCCACGGGGGCGGAGCGAATGGATCAGCTGATGGAGCTGATGGGGCTGATGGGGAGGATCAGCGGAAGGTGGCCCGCCAGGTCGCCGGGCCGACGATGCCGTCGACGGCGAGTCCCTTGGCGGCCTGCAGGGCGCGGGCGACTGCGGCGGAGCGTGGTCCGTAGCGGCCGTCGATCGTGATCGGATAGCCCAGATGGTTGACGCGGGCCTGCCAGGCCCGCACGTCGTCACGTACCTGCCTGGCCAGTGCGGTCGTCAGGTTACGGGTGAATACGGGGGTGCTCATGGAGATGGGGCTGACCGTCAGCTCGCGGCGTTCCGTCGTGCGCGAGGCCTGGCCCGAGGAGCTCGACGAGCCGCCCGCGAGCTGGTCGGCGCCCATCCCGCGGCCACAGGCCGGCCACTGGCCGAAGCCGGACCGTCGGGCGAGCTTGAGCGCGGCCTCGTCCTGGACGGCCGGGGAAGCCTGGTGCGGCAGACCGCCGTAGCCGAGGCTGTGCCAAGTGCTGGCGGAGAACTGGTAAGCGCCGTAGTACGCGTTGCCGGTGTTGGTCGTGTAGTCACCGCCGGACTCGCACTGCCGCAGGCCCGTCCAGGTGGTGGCCGCATCGGCCGGCTGGCTGAGCGCGAAGGTGCCGCCCACCGCCGCCGCGAGTACTGGTGCGACCACGAGGGCCCGGGCCCGGCTGCGGGTACCGGCGCGGCATTGTCGGCCACTGATACGTGCGTCGGACATGTCTTGTGGTCCTTCCCCACGCCTGCGAGGTGAGCTGTCGGATTCGGGCTGGGAACTGCCCGGCCGTGCCAGGGATCCCTGGAGACGGAAGCCGCACCGGAAATACCTTTCCGGGTGGTCGTCGCACATGGCTTCACCCCGAGAGCATCGAATCCTTTCGATACTCGGAGATGGGTCCCCCGTTCCTGCCGCCCGGTTCGAGAAATCGTCGGCCAGGGGCAGGATTCGGCGTGCCGCCCGACGAATGCCCGACGTTGTTGCCGGGCACGGCGAAAACCATAACCACGCCGCCCGGCGAGTCGCCAAGCATTGAATAGGGTGCGTGAAAAAGAGCACACTCGGCGCGCCT
Organism: Frankia sp. CgMI4; assembly: GCF_001756285.1. Classification (NCBI taxonomy): domain Bacteria; kingdom Bacillati; phylum Actinomycetota; class Actinomycetes; order Frankiales; family Frankiaceae; genus Frankia; species Frankia sp. CgMI4. The sequence goes on along the minus strand of NZ_MAQZ01000002.1, from coordinate 174,753 downwards.
GCTTGAGTAGGAACTGGCGGCCTGGTATCGCGCGTGCGCGCCCGCTCATCAACCTGGCGGTACGGCGTGCGGAGGCATTTGTGCTCGGCCGATCACCCTGTTTGCCGATGGTCGACGATGAGCGGAGAGTCCCACATCAGGCCAGATGCGTGACATGTCGACAAAGGCGTGACGGCCCTGCTACGAGATCGACGCGAGTGATCGGCCTGATACTACGCTTCGTCCATTGAAGCCTGTTTTTGTGAGAAAAACAACGGAAATCGGGCGGTAACTTGCGGCGTTGTGATTTTTGCACACGGCGGATTCAATCGGACACCGACTGTGAAAAGCGCCCGTCGGATCACCACAGTGGGCGAAGGGGTTCCCTGGGGGTGGGGCGGTAGGTGAACGGTTACCGAAGGTCCGGTGCGTGTCCGCTCATTTGGCCGAAACCTGCTGGTTGCCGGCGGGGGCGGCGTTACGCGAGGAGCGGGATGCCGCGCCCGCTAAACAGTGGTCCCCCAGCCGTCGGAGCGACCGGGGGACCGCRCGGGCCGGCATAGTACGGGAAATCGGCGGGTCGTGCATCGGACCGGGGCGGGTCGGATGTCCGCCGCGTGCCGGTCGTTCCGTCCGCCGGAAATGATGGAGAGGGTCGGACCGAGGGGTCCGGAGAATGTCCTCGGACGAGCGGCGGCGGTTGCTCGGTTGCCCGTTCGCGGCCGGCGGCTATCTGTCCGCTTGTCCGCCGGCCGGCGGACAAGCGGCCGGTATCCGACGAACCGATCCCGCCAGCCGGCGTGCGCTCCTGGGCCCGACTATGCCCGCCCGAGGCTGGTGCCGGCGGAACGGAGGTCCTCACACGCCTGGGCGACGCGGGCCGCCATGCTGCTCTCCGCGAGCTTTCCGTAGGTACGCGGGTCGTACGCCTTCTTCACGCCGACCTCACCGTCCACCTTGAGAACGCCGTCATAGTTTTTGAACACGTGGTCCACGATGGGGCGGGTGAATGCGTACTGGGTGTCCGTGTCCACGTTCATCTTGACCACCCCGTAGTCGAGGGTCTCGCGGATTTCGGTGAGAGCCGACCCGCTACCGCCGTGAAAGACGAGGTTGAACGGCTTCGCGCCGGCTGGCAGCCCGAGCTTCCTGGCGACGTACTCCTGTCCTTCGTGCAGAATCGTCGGGCGTAGCTTGACGTTTCCGGGCTTGTACACACCGTGCACGTTGCCGAAGGTGGCGGCGAGCAGGTAGCGCCCCTTCGCGCCGGTGCCGAGCACCTCGGCCGTCCGCCACATGTCCTCCGGCGTCGTGTAGAGCTTCTCGTCGATCGCGCCGACGACGCCGTCCTCCTCGCCGCCGACGACCCCGATCTCGACCTCGAGAACGATCTTCGCGGCGGCGGCGTCCGCGAGTAGTTCTTCGGCGATCTTGAGGTTCTCCTCGAGGGGGACCGCCGAGCCGTCCCACATGTGCGACTGGAAGAGCGGCTCGCGTCCCTGGGCCACCCGATTCTTCGAGATCGCGATCAAGGGGCGGATGTAGGTGTCAAGCTTGTCGGCCGGGCAGTGGTCGGTGTGCAGGGCGATGTTGACCGGATACGCCTTCGCGACGTGGTGGGCGAACTCGGCCAGTGCCTCCGCGCCGAGGACCATGTTCTTCACCGTCGAGCCGGACAGGTACTCGGCACCGCCGGTGGACACCTGCACGATGCCGTCACTGCCGGCTTCGGTGAAGCCCCGCAGCGCGGCGTTCAGGGACTGCGACGAGGTCACGTTGATCGCGGGGTAGGCGAAGGACTGGGCCTTCGCCCGGTCGAGCATCTCGGCATATACGTCTGGCGTGGCGATGGGCATCGGTGGGGCTCCTTACGAACCTGTAGGGGCGCCGATCAGCCATGCACCCGCGGTGCAGGGCAGCCGGATCGGGCCGAAGCCCGCCGTGGACTCCTGATGGGCGAAGGGTATGACGCCTTGCCCCGTCCCGGGGTCGGATGCGGCTGACGTCGCCGGCGCGGTGCGGATCCGCGCGATGTGGTCCCCGCCGACTTGGTCGGCGGGTGCCGACCAGGGGCCGGCACACTGGTCGAGTGGACGTCGGCAGCCTGTCCGGGATGACGCTGTACGTCGTCCTCTTCGCGGTCATCTTCGTCGAGAGCGGGATCCTGATCGGGTTCTGGCTTCCGGGTGACACCATTCTCTTCGCGGCCGGGCTGATGGCGGCGGACGCGGCGTCGAACGTGTCCGTCGCGGTCCTCTCGATCGGGGTCGCGGCGGCAGCCACCGTCGGGGCGGCGGCGGGCTACTACACCGGGCATCGTCTCGGCCGGCCGTACCTGGAACGCAGGCACGCCACGGTGCTGGCCCGTACGGAGGAATTCTACCGGCGGTTCGGGCCGATCACCCTGGTCGCGGCCCGCTTCGTGCCGTGGGCGAGGACGTTCGCGCCGGTACTCGCCGGGACCGTGGCGATGTCATGGTCCCGCTTTCTGATCGCGGTCGTGCTCGGGGCGCTCGTCTGGGGGACCGGATTGATCCTTCTGGGCTATACGGCGGCCGCCATTCCTGGGCTGCGGGACGCSGCGGTGTGGATCGCGCTCGTAGTGATCGTCATCTCCSTCATCGCCGGGATCGCCGGCGAGCTGCTGCGCCGGCGATCGGGCCGGCTCCCCGACCAGGGGCCGCGGTAGTCCGCGTCGGGCGAGGAGCGCCGAGGGGGCGGGCGAGGAGCGCAGGGATGTTGTCCGTCAGTGCCCCGCGGCGCCGGATCATGCCGGGAGATCCGTGGACCGGTAGTCTCCACGACGTTACGACCAGATCACATTGGACGATCAATTCCCTTTCCTATGGCAATTTCTGGCTATGGCCGGCTAACCTTGATCGATCCAGGTACGCGGTCGGGGGTCCGACCACCGAAGGATTCGATGCTTCGACAGCACGGGCGGCACCATGCGGGACGGCGTCGCGCCGGCCCCGTCCTCTGCAGCGCGGCAGGGGCCTTGACCGCGGTTCTGACGGTCGTGCTGCTCGCGGGTGGTCATTCGGCACCGCGTGACGGTGACCGCCTGGCCGGCCGCGCCGGCACGCAGCCGGATCGGGGCGTGGTCGGGGTGGCGGCCGGGGTCCCCCCCACGTCGATCGCGGGTCGGATCGCGGATCGGGGTGCGCCGACCGGACCCGGGGCCGAGCCTCCGCCCACCGCTCGCCTGGCCGGTCCGGATCAGCTGGCCGCCGCGCGGGCGGCGGCTCTGGCCCTGGCCGCGCCGGTGACTGCTCCGTCCGCGTCGGCCCCGGCCGTCGCATCCCCCCACCCGCCGTACCTGCCGGCCTCCTGGATGAGCCTGGTCGGTCAGGTCGCGACCTCGACCAACTTCGAGCGCCGGGCGGCCGGTTGTCCTCCGTTGATCGTCGACTTGCGGTTGGCCGCCGCGGCCCAGGCACACAGCGTCGACATGGCCACGGTCGGCTATTTCGGCCACGGCAGCCCGGACGGTCGCTCGCCCTTCGACCGGATCGCCGCCGCCGGCTTCTCCTTCTCCATCGCCGCCGAGAACATCGCCGCCGGTCAGCGCACCGTGGCCGAGGTGATGCGCGGATGGATGAACAGCCCGGAGCACCGATCGAACATCCTCACCTGCTCGCTGACCCGGATCGGCGTGGGCTACGCGACGGGCGGCAGGTACGGCACCTACTGGACCCAGGACTTCGGGACGCCGTGAGGGCCGGCCCACCTGCCGGGCGCGACCGGCCCGTGGCATCCCGGGAGGTGCACCCGACCTCGATCCTCCCGACTCGCGGGGATGTCCCGGTCCTGATCAGTAGTCGATCCCGTAGGGTCGGGTCGTCGCCGACGGCAGCGAGCACGGCAGCGAGCACGGCAGCGAGCACGGCAGCGAGCGTGGTAAAACCCGCGGACCCAGCCGGTGGACGGGCCGGCGGGCCGCGCGGCAGCGCCGTCGGCGAGGGTGATCCTGGCAGGAGGAGCGACCTTGGTTCGGGCGGTGGTCACCGGCGCGGCCGGCTTCCTCGGCGGAGCGCTGGCCCACGCGCTGCGGCGGCGCGGTGACGACGTTGTCRCCATCGACATCCGGCGCGCGCCGGGTGTCATGCAGGCCGACGTCAGCCGTCCCGGTGAGTGGGAGAAGGCCTTTTACGGCACGGAGCTGGTGATCCATGCCGCCGCCATCGGGACCGGTGGCGTCGCGGAACTGACCCCGGTGCGTCCCGGCCGAGCCGGAGCGCCGGTACGGGTGTCCGACGCCGAGATCCGGCGGGTGACCCTCGGCGCCACGGCGGCGTTGCTCGACGCCGCGGGTCGGGCCGGGGTCGACCGCTTCGTCCATCTCTCCTGCGTGGACGTGCTTGCCCGGACGAGTGGCCCGGTCCCCGGCGGGACCGGGGACCGCAGGCCCGCGCGAGCCGTCGGCCGATCATTGGACGAGACCACGCCGATCGGACTGACCGGCGACGTCCGCGCCGACGCCATGGCCGCCGCGGAACAGGCGGTCGGGTCGGCCGCTGCGCACGGACTCGGCGCGACCGTCCTACGGATCGGGGATGCCTACGGTCCCCGGGCCGGTCGCTGGACCCTCTGGCCGGTGCTGCTGATGCGGGCCGGGCGGTTCGTCCTCGTCGACGGCGGCTGGGGTGTGCTCAGCCCCGTGCATGTCGACGACGTGGTCACGGCGGTGACCACCGTCGCCGGTGCGGACCGGTCGGCGGTCGCCGGTGAGGTGCTGCACGTGACCGGGGGGGAGTCGGTGTCTGCCGCCGACTTCTTCACCTTTTACTGTCAGATGCTCGCGATCGCGGCGCCCCGCTCCGTACCGGCCAGGGTCTTCGGAGCGGTCGACGCGATTGATCGTGTCTGTTCGTTCGCGGAGGGTTACCGAAGGCGAGGTGTGGACGATTCCGCGGCCGAGACGCCACCCCTCCCCACCCACCCGGTCCCGGCGGTCTCGACGACCTCGGTGCGGCCAGCGGGCTCGGCGGCCCCGGCGGCCCCGGCCGTTCCGGTGAACTCGGCGACGTCGCGGCGGGGACCGGGCCTGATCCGCGGTGTAGGTGCCCGTCTGGTGGCCGGAGTCGATCCCCGCGCCCGGGTGGACCTCGGTCCGCTCACCGTGCGCGCCCTGACCCGCGACGCGGGCCTCTCCATCGAGAAGRTCCGGGCCCGGACGGGATGGTCGCCGGTCGTGCGGCTGCCCGAGGGCATGAACCGCACCGAGTCCTGGCTCCGGGAACGGGGTCTGCTCGGGGTCCGGGAGCCGTCCCGTCGTGGGTGAGGGCCCTACACTCACCACCTCCCGACTACTCGCACTCCCGCTCACCATTTGGAACGCGGGATACGTCGCCGAGGAGCTCGCGCCCTCGCTGGCGTTCACGGTCATCCCCCCGCGATCAGGCACGCGTGGCGCCTCCGGTGACGGATCCGGCCCCTTCGGCGGAATCGTCGGGACCGATCCTGCCGCGGGGGCGCCCGATCCCGACGATCCGGCGGGGGCGCTGCGGCGCGAACTACGCCGTCGGGCGAGCGCCGGCCACATGGTCCTGACCTGGGTGCTGCGTCGCCAGCCGGGTCGCCAGCCGGGTCGCCAGCCAGGATCGGCGGCGGTGGGCCTGCTCGCGGCGGAGACCCACGGCCGGCGGGTGGTGGTCGGGGTGTCGATCGCGCTCGGCTGCCGGCGCAGCGGCTACGCCACCGAGGCGATCCGCGYGGTCGCGGGATGGTTCGAATACCGCGGCGCTCTGGTGGAGACGCGGATCCGGCGCGGGGACAGCGTGGGGAAGCGTCTCGCGCAGGCGACCTCGTTCGTGCCAACGAGTGTGTTGGTCGCCGATTGGTGGCGGATCTGGCTGCGTCCGCCGCCAAGTTGACCATTGAGGTTTGTCACGCAACGTTATCGGGCGTCGGGCTTCGCCTGGGCCTGACGTCGCGAGTCACCGCCGACCGTTCCGGTACCGTCCGGATTCGGCCGTCATCCGGCCCGAACGGGCAAAACCCATGTCCAGCCGCCTTTCGCGGTGTGGCGGAAGGTCATTGTGACGGTACCGTTACCATGCTGTGTTGTCGGCTGGGTGACAGCTCCCGGCTCATTTTTTCGCCGTCACGAGGAGAGTGGTGAACACGCCGCRCAGACAGCCCCCTGTTCAGACTGTGATGCCCTGGGGCACCATGTAAGGCGATGTCGCGACCAATGGCCGACGGGCCGAAGCTGGGCGGGGCGTCCGTGGGGGTCCGTGGGAGGGCCGTCGCGTGCCCGGGGAGGGGAGCCCGAACGGTCCGGCGCCACCTGCGCCTGGGAGGTCAGCACCATGAGTGTGGATACCCCTCGGGGAACACCGGCCGGAGTCSGGCCGAGCGAGGTCACGTACGATCATCTGATCATTCCGCCGGACTGGCGTCGGCCGAAGGAGTCGGCGCCGGGGACGCTCAACGCTCTGTTCCCCTCCGAGGGAGGCCCCCGCGCCGAGCCTGCCGCGGCCGGCTCGACGTCGCCGATCAACCCGACAACCGGTCCGTTGACGGGTCCGTTGACGGGCCCGCTGCTGGTCGGCACCACGGCGCGTGCCTTCGCGAAACTCGACGACCTGATCCGTCTCGGTGCCGAGGACCGTGCCGTCGTCGCGGCTCGCCGCGACGAGGCGGAGCGGGCGCTGCGCGCGATCTTCCCGCCTCGTTGCGCGCTGCCGCTGGTCGGGGTCGCCACGATCGGCTCGGCGGGTCGGGACACCATGATCCGTCCGCTCGACGAGGTGGACATCTTCGCGGTCTTCTCGGYGGCCAACAGCGCCTGGAAGCGTTTCCGCTGGGACTCCCGCGACCTGCTGCTCTGCGTGCGCAACGCCATCGGCGGAGATCGAATCCAGACGATCGGTAGCCGCGGCCAGGCGCTGCGCATCGTCTACGACGCCCCTCCGGACGTCCATCTGGTGCCGGCCTTCGATCATCCGCGTGCCGGGTACGTCATACCCGATCGGGTCGGTGGCTGGCTGCCGACCCGGCCGGAGCGGCACACGAGCTGGACGGCGGACCTCGGCCCCCGGGTGATCTCGGCGGTCCGCCTGCTCAAGGCGTGGAACCGGGTACGCGGCAGCCACCTGCGCTCCTTCCACATCGAGGCGCTCGCCGGGCAGGTCCTCGCCGGCCGCGGGCTCAACACCCGGCAGGGGCTCGCCGAGGTCTTCCGGCATCTGGACGATGTCGGCCTCACCGTGGCCGACCCGGCCGACGTCGGCGGGGACCTGTCGTCGTATCTACGCGCCGAGGACATCGAGGCGTTGGCCGAGAGTGTCCGGCTCGCCCGGATCTACTCGGCGAAGGCGGTGGACGCGGAACAGGCCGGCGATCACGAGGAGGCCGTGAATCTGTGGGGTTCCCTCTTCGGGCCGGAGTTCCCCACGTTCGGCTGAGGGCGGGGGCTCCGTTTACCCGGCGCCCCGGCTCATCCAGCGGTCCGTACGGCGTGGCGCCGACCGATCCGGGATCGTTCGGCCTGTGCGGCGGCGAGCGAGACCGCCTCGTCGGCGTCGCGCAGGCCGGCCCGCACCGTCACCGGGCCGCCGGTGGTATCGAGGTGCATGTCGGCCAACCGTAGCAGTCTGGCCAGCGGATTCTGCACGATCCGGATGCTCTGCACCTTACCGTGGGGGATGAGATCGGTGTGCCGCCGGACGATTCCCCGGCGTACGACGAAGACCGTGTCGTCCGCTCCGCAGGACAGCCGCCGCCAGTGGAGCGGGGCGAGCCAGGYGGCCCGGCGTGGCGGCCGGGTCATCGCCACCGCCGCGACATCCACTCCGGGCAGTAGCCGGCCGATCAGGGCCAGCGCATCCGCCCGGCGAGCCACCGGTAGCAGCACGGAGGGCCCGCCGCCGGCCACGTTCATCCGGAGCGTCACCCAGCCCGACCAGCGCCACAGCGCCGGTTCGCCGATGCTGATCGCCTGGACCCGTCCCGGCGGGACCGTGGCGTGGGTGCGGTTGAGCAGACCGCTGTTGATGCGCAGCCCGTCGGGTGACTCGGAGACGGTGTAGGGGTAGCCGGCCGCGAACCGGCGAAACGTCGTGTGCCAGAGGCTGCCGAGCATCGGAACGGCGCCGAGGGCGCCGGTGAGGGTACCGGTCAGCAGGGCGGGCGTGGCGATYGCGGCCACGCCGAACAACGCCACCCACGGCGCGGGGGACAGCGCGATCGCGGCCACCAACCGCCGTGGCGGCACCTCGGCGAGTGGGCGCTGCGGTGCCTCGCCCACGTCCGGCGCGAGTCCCGCGGCGGTGGCCAGCAGCTCGGCCCGCAGCCGCTGGGCGTGACCCACCGACAGGTACCGCAGGTCGGACCCGGAGTCGGTGTCCAGTTCGGAGCGTTCCCTACCGGCGAGATCGATCCGGAGGATGGCGAGCCCCGTGACCCGGGCGAGAAGTGGTTGAGCGATGTCCACCGACTGTAACCGATCCAGCCGGACATGGCGGGTCCGTCGGACCAAGAGCCCGGTATCGAGCCGAAGATTGTCGCGTTCGACCCGGTAGCGGGTGAATCGCCAGGCGCAGTATCCGTAGGTGCCGGCGGCGGGAATCAGGAAGATCAGGGTGAGCCCGATGATGCGGGGGGTGACGTCGTCGGCGAGGTTTCTGCCGACCGTCGCCATGAACGCCAYGACGATTACCCAGCCGCGCAGGAACGGGGTGAGCGGATGCAGCCGGTGAAACCCGTCCTGGCCGGGGCGTGTCGCCCGAGCCGGCGCTTCGCCGGTGGTGGACCCCCGCTCGATCGTCACAGCCCGGCCGACCGGGCTTCACCGCGTTCGGTGAGCGCGTCACGCAGCCGCGCGGCCTCGTCYGGGGCCAGGCCGGGGATGATGGCATCGCTGTCCGCGGCCGCGGTGTGCAGCTGCACCTTGGCGATGCCGAAGCGGCGCGCCAGTGGTCCGGCGGTGACGTCGACGAGCTGCATCCGGCCATACGGCACCACGATCAGGCGACGCGTCAGCACCCCGCGGCTGATCAGGAGATCGTCCTCCCGCTCGGCATAGCGCCAGGCCTGCCAGCGGAGGCCGATCGAGCGCCAGAGCCAGCCCGTCACGAGGATCGGCGCCACCGTGATCAGTATCCAGGGCCAGCCGCCGAACGCCGCCGTGATCAGCAGGGTGAGCGCCACCACCGGGACGGCTCCCACGATCAGGAGCGCCCGTCGAAGCCGCCGTAGGCCCGGTGGCAGGACCCGCCACTGCGCGGGATCCGGCAGAAGAGCGTCGTGCATTCCGCAACGATRAGTCGCACATCCGCTACGTCCGGCCCGAATCGGTCGAGGAACCGACGGCGTGCCGTCCCCACGATGGTCCTCGCCCGGTCTGCGGCGATTCGCCGGGAGGCCCGTCAGAGGGACTTGACGGTGGCGGCCTTGACCGTCAGACCCGAGCGGTCCGGCGCGGTGTTGACGAGCACCTCGTCGCCGTCCCGGATCTGCCCGCCGAGCAGTTCCTTGGCGAGCTGGTCGCCGATCGCCGTCTGGACCAGCCGCCGCAGCGGACGGGCCCCGAACACCGGGTCGTAGCCGACGTCGGAGAGCCATCCCTTGGCGGCGTCGGTGACGTTGAGGGTGATCCTCCGGTCGAGCAGCCGGGCCCGCAGCCGATCGAGCTGGAGATCGACGATGCGGGTCAGCTCGTCCCGGCCCAGCTGGTCGAAGACGAGGACGTCGTCGAGGCGGTTGAGGAACTCCGGCTTGAAGGCGTCGCGCACGGCGACCATCACCGACTCGCGGCGCACCTGCGGGCTGAGCGTGGGGTCCGCGATGAACTGCGACCCGAGGTTCGAGGTCAGGATGAGGATCGTGTTGYGGAAGTCCACCGTGCGGCCCTGGCCGTCGGTGAGCCGCCCGTCGTCGAGAACCTGCAGCAGGACGTCAAAGACGTCCGGATGGGCCTTCTCGACCTCGTCCAACAGGATGACACTGTATGGCCGGCGGCGGATCGCCTCGGTGAGCTGACCGCCGGACTCGAACCCGACGTACCCGGGTGGGGCGCCGATCAGACGGGCCACCGAGTGCTTCTCGGCATACTCGCTCATGTCGATGCGCACGATCGCCCGCTCGTCGTCGAAGAGGAAATCGGCGAGCGCCTTCGCGAGCTCGGTCTTCCCGACCCCGGTGGGCCCGAGGAAGAGGAAGGAGCCGGTCGGCCGGTCCGGGTCGGCGATCCCGGCCCTGGCCCGGCGGACCGCGTCGGAGACGGCCCGCACCGCGTCGTCCTGGCCGATGACCCGCGCGTGCAGCGCGGACTCCATACGCAGCAGCTTCGCCGTCTCGCCTTCGAGGAGGCGACCGGCCGGGATCCCGGTCCAGGCGGCGACGACCTCGGCGACGTCGTCCGGGCCGACCTCCTCGTTGAGCATCGCCCCACCGGGGGAGTCCGCGCCGGCCAGCGCGTCGGTTGCCGCCGACAGCCGCTTCTCCAACGTCGGGATGGTGCCGTACCGCAGCTCCCCGGCCTTGGCGAGGTCGAGGTCGCGCTCGGCGAGCTCCACGGCGCGCCGCGCGTTCTCCAGCTCMTCCTTGATCTTCTGAACCTCGGAGATCGAATCCTTCTCCCGGTGCCAGCGGGCCGTCAGGCTCGACAGCTCCTCACGCCGGTCGGCGAGCTCGCGCTGCAGGCGCCCCCGCCGCTCGCGGGAGGCCTCGTCGTTCTCCTTGGACAGCGCCATGTCCTCGATCTCCAGGCGGCGCACGGCGCGTTCGAGTTCGTCGATCGCCACCGGYCGGCTGTCGATCTCCATGCGGAGCCGGGACGCGGCCTCGTCGACCAGGTCGATCGCCTTGTCCGGCAGGAAGCGCGCGGTGACGTAGCGGTCGGACAGGGTGGCCGCGGCGACCAGCGCGGTGTCGGTGATGCGCACGCCGTGGTGCACCTCGTAGCGTTCCTTGAGCCCGCGCAGGATGCCGATGGTGTCCTCGACCGTCGGCTCGCCGACGAGGACCGGCTGGAAGCGACGCTCCAGCGCCGGGTCCTTCTCGATCCGGGTKCGGTACTCCTCCAGGGTGGTGGCGCCGATCATGCGCAGCTCGCCGCGGGCGAGCATCGGCTTGAGCATGTTGCCGGCGTCCATCGCTCCTTCCGCCGCACCGGCGCCGACGACGGTGTGCAGCTCGTCGATGAAGGTGATGATCTGACCCTCGGCCTCGCGGATCTCGTTGAGGACAGAGGTCAGCCGCTCCTCGAACTCGCCGCGCAGCTTGGAGCCGGCAACCATCGAACCGAGGTCGAGCGAGACGATGCGCCGGCCGCGCAGCGACTCGGGCACGTCACCCGCGACGACCCGCAGCGCGAGCCCTTCGACGATGGCCGTCTTGCCGACCCCGGGCTCGCCGATGAGGACCGGGTTGTTCTTCGTCCGCCGCGACAGCACCTGGATGACGCGGCGGATCTCGGCGTCGCGGCYGATCACCGGGTCCAGCTTGCCCTGCTGCGCACGCTCGGTGAGGTCGATGGAGTACTTCTCCAACGCGCGGTAGGAGCCCTCCGGGTCCCGGCTGGTCACCCGCCGGGCGCCGCCGCGCACCTTCTCGAAGGCGCCGCGCAGCGCGTCGGGCGTGGCGCCGGCGGAGGTGAGGATCCGCCCGGCCTCGCCCCCCTCCTCGGCGAGTGCCACGACCAGATGCTCGACCGAAGTGTATTCGTCACCCAGCTGACCGGCCTGCCGCTCGGCGTTGTTCAGCACCGCGATGAGCTGGCGGGACAGCTGCGGCGGGGACACGCTCAGGCCCGTCGCGCGGGGCAGCCGCGTCACCGCGGCCTCGGCTCGGGAGCGCACCGTGTCGACCGAGGTGCCCGCGGACGCCAGCAGTGCCGCGCCGACCCCGTCGGACGCTTCGAGCAGGGCGTTGAGCAGGTGGAGGGGGTCGACGAGGGGTGACCCGTCGGCGGTGGCTCGACTGATCGCTGCGGAGAGTGCCTCCTGCGACCGGGCGGTGAGGCGTTCAGCGTTCATGGCGGATCCCAGATGGTCGGATGGCGTGCACCGTCGCTTTTTCAACGCTCAGCATACCTGAGTCGTTCCCACTCAACCCTGCGGGCGCGCCGCGATGAACCTCCCGCATCCGTTCGCCGGCTCCGCCCCGGCCGGTCAGCGGCGGGGCAGCGGCCGCCAGACCACGAGCGCGCCGCGATCCACCGGGACGAGGTCACGCCGGTGACTGGCATGCGCCTCGGCCACCGCGCGGTCCGCGTCGGCGCGGGACCGGGCGAGCTCCTCGGTGAGCTGACGCACCTGCGCCTGCAGCGCCATCACCTGGGCGCTCAACCGGAGGATCTGCTTGACCCCCTCCAGGTTGACGCCTTCCTCCTGGGACAGTCGCTGCACCTCGCGCAGCAACGCCACATCCCGGGCGGAGTAACGACGCCCCCGCCCGGCCGTGCGCCCAGGCGTGACCAGCCCGAGCCGGTCGTAGGACCGCAGGGTCTGGGGATGCATCCCGGCGAGSTGCGCGGCGATCGAGATGACGTAGACCGGTGCGTCCTCGTCGTGGGCCGGACCCGGCAGCGGGCCGGCGGGGTAGTAGCCCTCCGGTCGAACCTCGGTGTCCGGCCGAACCTCGGTGGGGGACGCCGCCGGCCCCCRCTGGAGCTGCCGTTCCCCTGTTCGCCCTGCCCCCATTGTTCGCCCTGTTCCCGTCGCTCGCCCACGCCGGGCGGGCGGCGGGTCGGATGTGCGGTTCGGCCGCCCGGTCATCCGCCTGCCTCCATCCGTTCCATCAACGGCGCCCGTGGGTCCTCGGGATGGGCCTGGGCGAACTCCAGCAACGCCGTACGTGCCCGTGGCGAGAGATCACTCGGCTTCGGTACCGTCACCTCGAGGGTGACGATGAGGTCCCCGTTCCCGCCTCCGGCTGTGGGGACACCCCGCCCGCGGGCCCGCAGGCGTCGACCGCTGGAGGTCCCCGCCGGCACCTTCATCGTGAGCGGAGCACCGTCCAGGGTCGGCACCCGTATCGATGCGCCGAGCGCGGCCTCGGTGATCGTCACGGGGAGAGTAATCGCCAGGTTGCTCCCCTCCYGCTCGAACACCGGATGGCGCAGCACGTGCACCGTCACCTCGAGGTCGCCGGCCGGTCCGCCCCGTTCGCMGGGTATACCACGCCCCCGGACCCGCAGCCGCTGTCCGTCGCTCACCCCGGCTGGGATGCGGATGCGCTGCTCACGCTCACGCCGGCCGGTGCCCCGGCAGTCCGGGCAGGGATGGTCGATCAGGGTGCCCTTGCCCAGGCAGTCGCGGCAGGGCTCGGAGAGCGCGAAGCCACCCTGGGAGCGGGAGACCACACCTAGCCCACGGCAGGTCGGGCAGGTGCGCGGCGTCGTGCCGGGACGCGCCCCGCTGCCGGTGCAGGTGGTACAGGTCGCGGCCCCGGGAAGCCGGACCGACGCCTCCAGGCCGGTCAGCGACTTCTCGAAGGGGATCGTGACCTCGGCCTCGATGTCGGCACCCCGACGCGGACCGCGTCCGGGTGACGACCGCTGGAACAGGTTGTCGAAGATGCCGCCGAGGCCGCCGTTCGCCCCCCCGAGAAGGTCGTCGAGGTTGAGGTTCGGCCCGCTGCCGTAGCCCGTGCCGGGCGCGCCGAACCCGCCGTAACCCCCGGCTCGGCCAGGCCCGCCGAAGCCGCCGCCGGGACGACCGCCGGCCGCGAACAGCGCGCGGGCCTCGTCGTACTCCCGTCGACGGCCCTCGTCCGAGAGAACGTCGTAGGCCTCGGAGACCTCCTTGAAGCGCGCCTCGGCCTTGGCGTCCCCCGGGTTCTTGTCGGGGTGCAGCTCACGGGCCAGCCCGCGGTACGCCTTCTTGATGTCGGTCGCCGAGGCGTCCTTTGGAACGCCGAGAGCGGCGTAATAGTCCTTCTCGACCATGTCGCGAACACTCACGGCGCCCCTCCTTCCCTCATGATGTCGTCCGCGCGAGGCGGTGGCCCGCCGTGTCCGTCAGACCCCGGCTCGCGGACGGCCGGACGGACCTGGCTCCCCTTTTCAGCCGGCGCTGACAGTGGGCCCGCCGTTGTCCGGGCCGGGCACACTGCCCGTGTCATCGGGGACCGATGTCGGCCGATCCGGCGGTCCGCCTGCCTGGYCCGGGCCGCTCCCCGGCACCTCGCCGGCCCCGGCGACGACCTCCGCCTCGACCGGCTGATCGACGATCTCGTCCACCTCGCCCGACGGTTCCGCGACCGACACCTGCGCGGGCCGCAACACCTTGCCCGCGTGCAGGTAACCCGCCCGGAAGACGTCCACGCAGGTCGGCCCGCTCACGTCCGACCGGTAGGAGTGCATCAGGGCCTCGTGGACCGACGGGTCGAACTCGTCGCCCTTCGCCCCGTAGCGCTCCAGCCCGGTCGCCTCCAGGGCCGCCTCCAGGGCCTCCGCGATCGCCTTGAACGGGCCTTCCAGATCGCCGTGGTCACGAGCCCGGCCGATGTCGTCGAGGGTCGACAGCAGACTCGCCAGCAGTTTCGCCGTCGCCTGCTCGCCGATCTGCTGACGGTCTCGCTCGACCCGCCGACGGTAGTTGTCGAACTCGGCCTTCAGGCGCTGCAGGTCCGCGGTCCGCTCGGTGACCTGCTGGCGCAGCGACGCCACGAGCTCACCGTCACCCTCACCCGCCGGGACTCCGGCGGGTGGAACCTCCGTGGCCGTCGGGCCGGGAGGCGCGGCCGCCTCCGGCCGGACCTCGCCGCTCTCCGGATCGATCCGGCGCCGGTCCCGCACCACCACCGGGGGCTCTTCGGCCTCGTCCCGGCCGTCGGGCCGAGACGAACCCCACCAGTCCGCGGCCTGGCCTGAGGTCACTTCTTGTCCTCCTCATCCACGATCTCCGCGTCGACCACGTCGTCGTCGGCTGCTCCGGCGCCGCCGGAGGCACCCGCGCCCTCCTGGGCGGCCTGCGCGTACATGGCCTGGCCCATCGCCTGGCTCGCCGCGGCCAGCGCGTCGGCCGCCTCGCGGATCGCCGCCGTGTCGGTGCCGGCGACGGCGCCCCRCAGCGTGCCGAGCTTCTCCTCCACGTCGCTCTTCACCGCGGCGTCGATCTTTTCGCCGTTCTCGGCGAGGAACCGCTCGGTCGAGTAGACGAGCGTCTCGGCCTTGTTGCGGGTCTCCGCCTCCTCCCGGCGCCTGCGGTCCTCCTCGGCGTACTGCTCGGCGTCGCGGACCATGCGGTCGATGTCGTCCTTCGGCAGCGCCGAGCCGCCGGTGATGGTCATCGACTGCTCCTTGCCGGTGCCCAGGTCCTTCGCGGACACGTGCACGATGCCGTTCGCGTCGATGTCGAAGGTGACCTCGATCTGGGGCATGCCCCGCGGGGCGGGCGGCAGGCCGGTCAGCTCGAACATGCCGAGCTTCTTGTTGTAGGCGGCCATCTCGCGCTCGCCCTGGAAGACCTGGATCTGCACGGAGGGCTGGCTGTCCTCGGCGGTGGTGAAGATCTCCGAGCGCTTGGTGGGGATCGTGGTGTTGCGCTCGATGAGCTTGGTCATGATCCCCCCCTTCGTCTCGATGCCGAGCGAGAGCGGGGTGACGTCGAGGAGCAGGACGTCCTTGACTTCGCCCTTGAGCACGCCGGCCTGCAGCGAGGCGCCGACGGCGACGACCTCGTCCGGGTTGACGCCCTTGTTCGGCTCCTTGCCCCCGGTCAGCTCGCGGACCAGCTCGACGACGGCGGGCATCCGGGTGGAACCACCGACGAGGACGACGTGGTCAATGTCGCTGACCTTGATCCCCGCGTCCTTCACCGCCTGCTGGAAGGGGTGCCTGCAGCGGTCGATGAGGTCGGAGGTCATCCGCTGGAACTCGGCGCGCGACAGCGAGACGTCGAGGTGCAGGGGACCCTCGGCCGACGCGGTGATGTAGGGCAGGTTGATCGCGGTCTGGGTGGACTGCGAAAGCTCGATCTTCGCCTTCTCGGCGGCCTCCCGCAGCCGCTGCAGGGCCATCTTGTCCTTGCCGAGGTCGACCCCGTGCTGGCCGTTGAAGGTCTTGATCAGGTGGTCGGTGATGCGCTGATCCCAGTCGTCACCACCGAGGTGGGTGTCACCGGAGGTGGACTTCACCTCGACGACACCGTCGCCGATCTCCAGCAGGGAGACGTCGAAGGTGCCGCCACCGAGGTCGAAGACCAGGATGGTCTGCTCCTTCTCGCCCTTGTCCAACCCGTAGGCGAGGGCCGCGGCGGTCGGCTCGTTGACAATCCGCAGGACGTTGAGCCCGGCGATCGTGCCCGCCTCGGTGGTGGCCTGACGCTGGGCGTCGTCGAAGTACGCCGGGACGGTGATGACCGCGTCCGTAACCGTCTCACCGAGGTAGGACTCGGCGTCCCGCTTCAGCTTCTGCAGGATGAACGCGCTGATCTCCTGGGGCGTGAGATCCTTCGCGTCGACCTTCATCTTCCAGTCGGTGCCCATGTGGCGTTTGACCGACCGGATGGTGYGCTCGACGTTCGTCACCGCCTGACGCTTGGCGACCTCGCCGACCAGGACCTCGCCGTTCTTCGCGAAAGCCACGACCGACGGGGTCGTCCGGGAGCCCTCGGCGTTGGCGATCACCGTGGGTTCGCCGCCCTCGAGCACGCTCACGACGGAGTTCGTGGTGCCGAGGTCGATACCGACCGCTCGTGCCATGTCTGTGTGCCTTTCGATCATGTCGGTGGCGCCGATCAGACGGGCGCACCGACCTCGTGGGGATGGAACCTGTCGGTGAACCGAGGCTTGAGGATCACTCCGGGAAGCCTCGGTTCCGCCAACGTTAAGTCAGGTCGGTGTATTGAGTCGCTCTGACTCATGATGACGGCTCCCATCATAGCCCGACAGAGGTGAGCCTGACACGCTCAACTTTATGTGTGGCCGGGAAATTCCCGCCAGCGTCGCCGGGCGGGACCGGAAGGGGAGCCGGCGGGAGGAGCCGGCAGGGCGTGGAATGGGAGGTGGAACGGGAGAGCGTCAGCTTCCGGCGGGTGGCTGCGGGGCCGAGCCACCCGCGGCATCGTCGCCACCCGCGGCACCGTCGCCGGGCGCCTGGCCGGCGTCGGGGTCCGTCGTCTCCCGGGGCGGTCGGACGGCGGCCAGGATGCGCCCGCGGCGGGCCCCCGGGCGTGGCCGTCCGCCCGCGCGTGATCCGAGCCGGGGAACCGGCCCCATGCCGGCAGCCGACGGACCGTCCGGCCCGCCGCTCGTGGCCTCGCCGGCGCCCGCCCGGCCGGGAACCGCGAGTGGCATTCCGGTCCGGTTGATGAGGTCGGCCTGCCGGCCCAGGTCGGACTCGATCTGGGCGAGCCGGTCGAGCATCTCGGAAGCGTCCCCGTCGCGCTCACGGATCGTGCGCAGCGCATCCATCAGGGTCAGCCACTGGTCCCGACCGACGGTGATCTGTTCGGCGAGGCGGTTGGCCGAGTAGGCCGGAAACAGCCGTTCCGTGGCGGCGACGATCTGCTGGACCTCACCGGGGTTGAGTCGGCCGGGCTTGCGCCGGATGTAGTTGACGACRTCCTTGATGCTGATGATCGTCACTCCGTCGAGGGCGCCGTCGCTCCACAGGACGTTGGCCTCGACCATCACCAGGATCGGACTTATCGGGATCTTAAGCATCGGCAGTGCCGCGCGGATCTGGTTGCGGACCTCGCCACCCAACCAGGCGGTGCGGTCGATCGGGGGTTTGAGTGACTCTCCGTCACAGGTCGCCCCACCCTTCTTGTACCRCACGGTGCCCTTGTTGTTGTCGCTGCTGAGCACCATCACCCCGCCGGGCCCGACCAGGAGGTGACCGATGGTCGCCTCGGAGTAGGGGACGGCCCGGTCGTGCAGGATGACGTACCCTTGGCGGCGCAGCCGGGCGATGGCGCGCGCGGTCCTGCGCTCCGCCTCGGCCCCCTCGCGCAGCGACTCGACGTCGGGGGCGGTCCCGAACGAGGCGATCACGATCCCGRCCGGCCAGGCGATGAAGACCAGCAGGAACACGACGACCGCGACCGTGGGCAGCCCTAGGCCGAAGCCGATGACGAGGGCGAGAGCGAGTCCTACCAGGGCCGAGCGCACCGCGGTGCGGGGTACCTCGCGGCTCAGCTTGTCCCGCCGCACGAGTGCCTGGTTTTCCCTGGCCCGGAGGTACTCCGTCTGCAGGGAGTGTCCAGGGCGGCCGACTCGGGTCATCGTCGGCCGGGTGATCGTCGCCATCGTRCCCACCATGTTCGCAGGGTCGTCGTTCGCGGAGTTGTCGTTCGCGGAGTTGTCGTTCGCGGGGTCGTCAACGTCGGTAGGGCCCGTCCGCCGGAGCACGCCGGGCGTCGTCGCGGCAGCGCTGGCACCGGGCCCAGGCACAACGTGAAGGTGGCGAGCACCGCGGGACACACGATCGCCCGGTCACCGTGGGCGAAGGCTGTCCTTATGGTGCGTCGAAGCACCTGCCGGCACAAGGGTTGACCTCGTCGGCCCGGGAGGCTCCCGGCGGGGGAGCGACGTTCCGGGATGGCGGGATCCGGGGCGCCGTGGTAGTCGTGACGGTGCGAGGCGTTGCGTGTCGGTTGGGCATCTGCCGCTGAACGTAGCAGTCCCGTGCACCTCGCGCGGACGATCGGGCCTTCGGACCCCCTATATCGGGCCGCTCGGACCACGTCGTGGCAGGGTCGACGGTGAGCGGGTTCGCTGTCGGCCTCATAGTGCCCCTACGTCCGGGGTGGGGACCCGGACAGACGGGTTGGCCGGGAGGTTGGGACCGGACCCGCCCATACGGTGGCGCGGGCCACTTGTCCGGGTGGCGTGAGCCACTCGTCCCATACGTTGCTGGTCGGTACGAGCAGGCTCGCCCGCGATAGTGGGTGCCAGATGGAGGATGCTGTGAGAATTGCGATCGGTGGAGCGATCACRCTGATTGCTCTCGCGGTTGCYGGGCGTCGGGTTTTCTGGCTGTTCCGGCTGATCGGGTCCGGCCAGCCGGCCGAGGGCCGGCTCGACGACCTGCCGACCCGCGTCTGGACGGAGATCAGCGAGGTCGGGGGGCAGCGCAAGCTGCTGAAGTGGTCGGTGCCCGGGGCGGCCCACTTCTTCACCTTCTGGGGCTTCACGATCCTGCTGCTGACCGTCATCGAGGCCTACGGCGGCCTGTTCGACGACGACTTCCACATCCCGGGATTCGGGCACTGGGCGGCCATCGGCTTCCTCGAGGACTTCTTCGCCGTGGCGGTCCTCGCCGGCCTGGTCGCCTTCACGATCATCCGGTTGAAGAACGCCCCGGYGCGGCTGGAGCGCAAGTCGCGATTCTACGGCTCGCACACCGGGCCGGCCTGGGTCATCCTCGGCCTGATCACCGCCGTTATCGTGACGCTGCTGCTCTACCGTGGTGCCCAGTACAACACCGGCAACCTCCCGCAGGRCCAGACGAAGTGGGCCTTCGCGTCCTACGCTGTGAGCCGCATCTTCTCCGGTCTCTCCCACGATGTGAACGAGGGYATCGAGACGGCCTTCCTGCTGCTCAACATCGCGGTGATCATGGGCTTCTCGGTGCTGGTGGTCTACTCGAAGCACCTGCACATCGGCCTGGCCCCGATCAACGTCGTGCTCAAGCGCCAGCCGGTGGCCCTCGGCCCGCTGGCCACCACTCCCGACATCGAGAAGCTGATGGAGGAGGACGAGCCGGTCGTCGGCGTCGGCAAGGTCGAGGACTTCTCCTGGAAGGCCATGCTCGACTTCGCCACCTGCACCGAGTGCGGGCGGTGCCAGAGCCAGTGCCCGGCGTGGAACACAGGCAAGCCGCTGTCGCCGAAGTTGTTGATCATGGATCTGCGTGACCACCTCTTCGCCAAGGCGCCCTACCTGCTGTCCACCRAAGGCGCGGCGGAGGGTGAGGAGGCGCCGAAGGCGGTCACCGGGATCGCCGAGGACGCCTCCGCCTCCCACACCGTGCACCACGTGCCCGAGTCCGGCTTCGGCCGGGTGCCGCAGCCCGGTCAGCCGCAGGTCGACCGGCCGCTGGTCGGCACCGAGGAGGAGGGCGGGGTCATCGATCCCGACGTCCTGTGGTCGTGCACCAACTGCGGCGCGTGCGTCGAACAGTGTCCGGTGGACATCGAGCATGTCGACCACATCGTCGACATGCGTCGCTACCAGGTGATGATCGAGTCGGCGTTCCCGTCCGAGGCCGGCGTCATGCTGCGCAACCTTGAGAACAACGGCAACCCGTGGGGCGTCTCGCCGCGGACCCGCACCGAGTGGACCGAGGGCCTGCCCTTCGAGGTGCGTGTCCTCGGCGACGGTGAGCAGATCCCCGACGACGTCGAGTACCTGTACTGGGTCGGCTGCGCCGGGGCGATCGAGGACCGCGCCAAAAAGGTCGCGCGGGCCTTCGCGGAGCTCCTGCACACTGCCGGGGTCGAGTTCGCGATCCTCGGTACGAACGAGTCCTGCACCKGGGACCCGGCGCGCCGGCTCGGCAACGAGTACCTGTACCAGGAGATGGCCAAGGCGAACATCGAGCTGCTGAACGCCACGGGCGTCAAGAAGATCGTTGCCACCTGCCCGCACTGCTTCAACAGCCTCGCCCGGGAATACTCGGCCCTCGGCGGTCAGTACGAGGTCGTCCACCACACCCAGCTGCTCGGCAAACTGGTCGAGGAGCGCAAGCTGGTACCGGTGACCCGGGTGGAGTCGTCGGTCACCTACCACGACCCCTGCTTCCTCGGGCGGCACAACAAGGTCTACACCCCGCCGCGGGAGATCCTGGCGGCGATTCCGGGCATCCGGGGCCAGGAGATGCACCGCTGCAAGGACCGCGGCTTCTGYTGCGGTGCCGGCGGCGCGCGGATGTGGATGGAGGAGAAGATCGGTAAGCGGGTCAACGTGGACCGGATGGAGGAGGCCCTCGGCCTCGACCCGGACGTCGTGTCCACCGCCTGCCCGTTCTGCATCGTGATGCTCACCGATGCCGTCACCGAGAAGAAGCTGAGCGGCGAGGCGAAGGACGGTGTCGAGGTACTCGACGTCTCCCAGCTCCTGGCCCGTTCGCTGGCGCCGTCGGCGCCAGCGGCTCCGACCGAGGCGTCCGCCGAGCCTGTCGGCTAAATTGCGTCCCTGCCTTTCCAGAGGGATAAATCGGACATAAAACCCTCTGGAAAGGCGAGGAAGCTGAAAGACAAGGAAGTCAGCCTGGGGGGATCTCCCCGTTCGGGACCGGTGCGCGGGTGAAGTCCCGGTAGGCCCTCGACGGGGTCGGGCCGCGCTGACCCTGGTAGCGCGAACCGTAGATGGTCGAGCCGTACGAGTGCTCGGCCGGCGAGGACAGCCGGAACAGGCAGAGCTGGCCGATCTTCATGCCGGGCCAGAGTTTGATCGGCAGCGTCGCCACGTTCGACAGTTCCAGCGTGACGTGCCCGGAGAAGCCGGGGTCGATGAAGCCCGCCGTCGAGTGCGTGAGCAGCCCGAGCCGGCCGAGACTCGACTTCCCTTCCAGCCGGCCGGCGAGATCGTCGGGCAGGGTGACGATCTCCAGCGTCGAGCCGAGGACGAACTCGCCCGGATGCAGGACGAACGGCTCGTCGCCCTCCGGGGCGATGAGCTCGGTGAGATCCTCCTGCTCAAGAGAGGGATCAATGTGGCTGTACCGGTGGTTGGCGAAGACCCGGAACCAGCGGTCCAGCCGTAGATCGATGCTGGACGGCTGGATGAGGCCAGGGTCGTGGGGGTCGAGACGGATCCGGCCCGTGGCGATCTCGGTCCGGATGTCCCGGTCGGACAACAGCACGTCCCGGACGTTAGAGCATGAGCGGTCGATCTTCACCGTCCACCCGGAGGAGGATGGGGCCGCGTGGAAGAGTGAGACGGAGCGTGACCCGGGTAGGAGGCACGTGGCCGGTCGATGAATACCCGGTCGGACGGGTGCCCCCGGGGAAGGCTGGGGCGGAAGGGACAGGCGGGACGGATGCTCGGGCTACCCGATCACATCGAGGCATGTCTGTTCGACCTGGATGGCGTGCTGACGAACACCGCGACGATCCACGCGGCCGCGTGGAAAGAGACGTTCGACGATTTCCTGGAGAACTGGGCYAAGCGGTCGGGAGAGCCGTTCGTCCCCTTCGACCTCGAGCATGACTATGTCGAGTACGTTGACGGCCGGCCCAGGATCGACGGTGTGCGAGCCTTTCTCGACGCCCGTCACATCAGGCTTCCCGACGGAACACCGGACGACCCGCCGTCCGCGCTCACCGTGCATGGGCTGTCCAACCGGAAGAACTTCCTCCTGCTGGAACGGATTCGGAGGGACAGCGTGGACATCTATCCCGGCTCGGTGACGTATCTGCGGGAACTGGCCACGCGGGGGATCCCCCGCGTGGTCGTCTCCTCCAGCGCCAACTGCGCCGAGGTGTTGAAGGCGACTGGGCTTGACGCCCTCGTTGACGGAGCGGTGGACGGCCTCGTTGCCGCCCGTGACCACCTCGCCGGAAAGCCCGCGCCCGACACCTTCCTCGCCGGCGCCCGGCTGCTCGGGGTGCCGCCGCGGCGGGCGGCGGTGTTCGAGGACGCCCTGGCCGGCGTCGAGGCGGGGCGGGCCGGCGGGTTCGGCTGGGTCGTGGGGATCGACCGGGTGGGGCACGCCGCCGCGTTGCGCGCCCACGGGGCCGATATCGTGGTGAACGACCTGGCGGACCTGCTCGGCCACGGCTCCGGGCCCGGCCCCGAATGATCGACAAAGCGTCCTATCTGATCGAGCCGTGGTCCATCCAGGAGTCCGGTCTCGACATCTCCGATCTGGGCCGCTCCGAGTCATTGTTCGCCCTGTCCAACGGCCATATCGGGCTCCGGGGAAACCTCGACGAGGGCGATCCGCACGGCCTGCCGGGCACCTACCTGAACTCGGTCCACGAGCTGCGGCCCCTGCCCTATGCCGAGGCCGGCTACGGATATCCAGAGTCCGGCCAGACGGTCATCAACGTCACCAACGGCAAGGTGATCCGTCTACTTGTCGACGACGAGCCGTTTGACATCCGCTATGGCGATCTGCGGTCGCATCAGCGGGCGATCGACTTCCGGGAGGGCGTGCTCCGGCGGGACGTGGAATGGGTCTCGCCGGCGGGGCAGACTATCCGGKTGCACTCCGAGCGGCTGGTGTCGTTCTCGCAGCGTTCCATCGCGGCCGTGTACTACGAGATCGAGCCGGTGGGCGACCCGGCGCGGGTCGTCATCCAGTCGGAGCTGGTGGCCAACGAGCAGCTGCCGGCCTGGCACGGTGACCCGCGGGCCGCGTCCGCGCTGGAGTCGCCGCTGCGATCCGAGCGCCATCGGGCGAGCGGCACGATGGTTGAGCTCGTCCACATCACCCACCGCAGCGAGATCCGTGTCGCCGCGGCCATGGACCACGAGTTTGCCGGGCCGGACTCGCTGGGTGTCTCCTCGGAGAGCGAGCCGGACGCCGGCCGGGTGACGGCCACGGCGGTACTCGCCCCGGGCGAGAAGCTGCGGATGGTCAAGTTCATCGCCTACGGCTGGTCGGAGCAACGGTCCCTGCCGGCCCTCAGAGACCAAGCGGCCGCGGCGCTGGTCGCAGCGCGGCAGACCGGGTGGCCCGGTCTCGTCGCCGAGCAGCGGCAGTACCTGGATGCCTTCTGGAAGCGGGCCGACGTCGAGGTCGACGGCGATCCGGAGGTGCAGCAGGCCGTTCGCTTCGCGCTGTTCCACGTCCTGCAGGCCGGATCGCGGGCCGAGCGGCGGGCGATCCCGGCCAAGGGCCTGACCGGCCCCGGCTACGACGGGCACGCCTTCTGGGACTCCGAGTCGTACGTGCTCCCCGTCCTGACGTACACCGCGCCCGACGCGGCCGCCGACGCGCTGCGCTGGCGGTACGCGACTCTGCCGCTGGCCAGGGAACGAGCCGATCTGCTCAATCTGAAGGGCGCCGTCTTCCCCTGGCGCACCATCCACGGAGAGGAGTGCTCCGGATACTGGCCAGCCGGGACGGCCGCCTTCCACGTCAACGCCGACATCGCCGACGCGGTCGCCCGCTACGTCACCATCACCGGGGACGAGCGGTTCGAGCGCACGGTGGGGCTGGAGATCCTGATCGAGACCGCCCGGCTGTGGCGGTCGCTGGGACATCACGACCTCGACGGCCGCTTCCGGATCGACGGTGTCACGGGCCCGGACGAGTACTCGGCCATCGCCGACAACAACGTCTACACGAACCTGATGGCGCAGCGGAACCTCGTGGCCGCGGCGGACGCCGCCCGCCGCCATCCCGACCGGGCCGCCGAGCTGGGCGTGGACGCCGAGGTCACGGCGTCCTGGCGGGACGCGGCCGAGAACATGTTCATCCCCTACGACCCCCATCTCGGCGTCCATCCGCAGTCCGAGGGATTCACCGAACACCAGGTCTGGGACTTCGCGAACACCGCGCCCGAGCAGTACCCTCTGCTGCTGCACTTCCCGTACTTCGACCTCTACCGCAAGCAGGTCATCAAGCAGGCGGACCTGGTCCTGGCGATGCAGCGCCGGGGTGACGCCTTCACGATGGACGAGAAGATCCGCAACTTCGCCTACTACGAAGCYCTGACGGTTCGGGACTCGTCACTGTCRGCATGCTCCCAGGCGGTGCTGGCCGCTGAGTGTGGGCACCTGTCGCTCGCCCATGACTACCTGCGCGAAGCCGCCCTGATGGATCTGCATGACATCGAGCACAACACCGGAGATGGGCTGCACATGGCCTCCCTCGCGGGAAGCTGGATCGCCCTCGTCGAGGGCTTCGGTGGGCTGCGTGACGGCGGTGAGGTGATCTCGTTCGCGCCGCGGTTGCCCGAGGGACTGACCAGGCTGGCCTTCGGGCTCTGTGTCCGCGGGCGGCACCTGCGGGTGGAGGTCTCCGACTCGACGGCCGTCTACACCGTCCCCGCGGGGCCGGCGATGACGTTGCTGCACCACGGCAAGACCGTCCGGGTGGTTCCCGGCCAGCCGGTCAGCATGGAGGTCCCGCCGACGCCCGTCCTGGAACGGCCGAAGCAGCCCTCGGRCCGGGAGCCGCTGCGCTTCCTGCGCCTGCCCGGGACCGGCGGCCGTATCGGTCCTACCGGCCCTAGCGGTTCCGTCAACAGCATCGACGGCTGACTCCGGACGCGCCGGACGCGCCGGACAGCCCGGGGCCCCACCCGACCCGGTCCGTCCGGTACGATGCGAATGCGCTACGCGGGCGTAGTTCAGAGGCAGAACACGAGCTTCCCAAGCTTGCAACGCGGGTTCGATTCCCGTCGCCCGCTCCACTCTGGGAGACGTGTGTCAGACGGGGTCTGACCAGGTCTTTTCGCCATGTCTGCTGGGGCCGAACCCGGCGAAGAACTGCCCTGCGCCCATCGGCGTCTCGTGAACGAACATGGCGAGGACCTGCGGGAACACCACCCGAGGGCGGAATGTCGGTGGCGGTCGCTACAGTGAGCGCGGCCACGGCGTCGATCTCGGATCGCGTCCGCTGGCCGGTGTTCGCCGCCATACGGGAGGTCGACGGGATGAACGTGGCGAAGGTGGTCCGGCGGGTGATCCCGGGTGATCCGGAGACGGTGCGCGACCGGGTGATGGTGCCGGCGCGGTCGCTGTGGCGCCGGGCCTGGACCCGGCGAGGCATCGACATCACCTCGTCCATGACGACGAGGTCGTGTCTCGTCGTCGCACCACACCCCGACGACGAGACGCTGGGCTGCGCGGTGGCCATCATGCGTAAGCGGGCCGCCGGCACCCCGGTCACGGTGGTGATTGTCAGCGACGGCTCCCGCGCGGAGCCGGTGACGCTCCCGCCAGCGGAGTTGATCGAGGTGCGCAAGGCGGAGACTCGCCGGGCCTGCACCCTGCTGGACGTTGACGAGTCCGACGTGCGCTTTCTTGGTTTCCCCGACGCCGAGCTCTCCGACCGGATCGACGCCATCGCCGCGCGGCTCACCGAGCTCATCGAGACCCTCGCGCCCGAGCAGATCTTGGCGCCGACCTCGTGCGAGGGGCACCCGGACCACGACGCGACCAACGAGGCGGTGCGCCGAGCGGTCGCCACCACCGGTTATCGCGGCCAGGTGCTCGAATACACCGTCTGGTTCTGGACGCACTGGCCCTGGACCTTGGGTTACGGGACGGCGGGCTGGTCGGCTGAGCGTCTGTTCGTCCAGCCGGTCCGCCGGTTGCGGGAACGCCGCCCGCTGCTCGTGGACGCCCGCGGTTTCCGGGCGCGGCAGMGCAGGGCCCTCGCGGAGCACGCCACCCAGGTGGGGGAGGACGACGCGGCGTCCGACGCCGCCACCCCGGTGACCGGCTCCCTGCTCGCGACCCTGGGGAGTCCGTACGAGGTCTACGTCGCCGCGGGGGCGCTGCGGCACCTCGACTTCGAGCGGCCGTGGCGGGCCGGTCACCAGGTACGGGGCAGCCGGTAGTCAGCCTGCGAGCGCCACCTCAGGGCCGGGTGCCACCTCAGGGCCGGGCTGCGGGCCAGTGCCGGTGGCGGCGCCGTTCCCGGGACAGGTCGGGGTATAAATCGGCGGCCGCGTGGCTCGGCCGGGGGTGTTGCTGCCGGTTGCGGGTGTCGAAGTGCGCGATGCCGCGCTGGTACGCCTCGACCTTGCGGCGAGCGATGGCCGAGGGCTMGATCTCGACCACGCCGAGGCGACCCCGTGCCCCGAACGCGCTCRCCCGCGCGGGGTCAAGCAGGAACGGCGCCAGCGCATCCGCCAGCGCCACCGGATCGCCGGCCGGTACCGAGGATCCGGCCTCCCACCGCYCGACGAAGGGCGCGACTCCGGCCCGGGTCGTGGTCACCACCGGCCGGCCGGCCGCCATCGCCTCGACGGCCRCGATCGAGAAGCTCTCGAAGCGGCTCGGCACGGCGACGACACGGGCCCGCCGGTAGACGTCGCGGATCTGAGAACCGGACAGGTGCCCGGTGAACTCGACGTCCAGCTCAAGCTGGCGGGCCCGGCGGGCCAGCCACTCGCCCGAGGGCACCCCGTTGATCTCACCCGCCGAGCGTCCCGCGAGCACCAGCCGGTGCGCCACCCCCGCGCCACGAAGGCGGGCCGACGCGTCGAGCAGCACGTCCACGCCCTTGTAGGCCTCGAGTCGACCCACGACGGCGACTGTCGGCGTGGTGTCGGCGACGTCGGGTATGTCGAGCCACGGCTCGGCGTCGAACGGATTGGGAATCACCTCCACCTCACGGTCACCCAACCAGCCTTGCTCCCGCAGCGTGTCGACGAGCAGCTGCGACGGTGAGGTGACCACGGCGGCCAGGCTCGCCGATGTCCGGTCCAGCCGGTCGGCGACCAGGCCCTTCAACCCGACCGGCTGGCCGGAAAGCCTGACCGTGAGCATGGTCGGGCAGTGGAGGTGGATGGCGAGCGGCGTGGA
Organism: Frankia sp. CgMI4; assembly: GCF_001756285.1. Lineage (NCBI taxonomy): Bacteria > Bacillati > Actinomycetota > Actinomycetes > Frankiales > Frankiaceae > Frankia > Frankia sp. CgMI4. The sequence goes on along the minus strand of NZ_MAQZ01000002.1, from coordinate 147,387 downwards.
GCGACGTATGGCCTGGATCAGGCCGCGGGTTTCCCCGTCCTGGGTCTCGATCACGTCTGGTCTGAGTCCGAGTTGACGCATCCACAAGCTATAGGACAGCGGGAGGCTGGCCCGCAGCGCCAGCGAGTCACGCGGGTACAGGGGTCCCCGGAGTTGGGCGCCGAGCTTTCCCAGCCCGCGGCTGACCGGCACCCGTAGTAACGGGCGCCGGTGGACGTGCACCCCGTCCTCCACCGAGTCGACGACATGACGCCCTTGGGCGCACAGGACGTGGACGTCGTGGCCGAGCTTCGCGAGTGMCGTGGCCAGCGCCGCGGTGTAGGTGCCCGCGCCGTCCCAGACGACGGGCGGGTACTGCTCGCAGAAGAAGAGAATGCACAGCGCCTGGAAAGATCMCAATGACTCCGCCACGTGTCCCCGATTCTGCCGTGCCGTAACGGGAGAGTAAGACTAATAGCGTAAATACGTTACTCCAGGGAGGGGGAGTGACGTCTTCATGGTCCCGCGGTTCCGGGGGGATCGAGGGAAACTTAAGGTAACGAATTGGTACGGGCATCMCGGTCGGTGCCCGGGGCGGCGGTCGTACGGGTGGCCGGACACGGTTGCGGTTGTCGCCCGAGCAGGATCCGACGGTCAGGTAAGGGTTGATCATCGTGCGGTCTGACAGCCCTTCTGATCACGTGATGTGATGCAAATTTACGGAAAAAACGGKATGCAATGGTCGCTTCGATCCGGATGTGTCACCGTTAGTGGTCCCAGGCGGTTGTCGGGTGACGACTCGGAAGGTTGATCACGGCGGGGCCGGCGGGGCGCGGGGAACACCGCCTTGCCCGTCGGCACCATGCAGCGTCCCGGCGGGCACCCGGCCAGTGCCCGGACGGGGTCCGGGTGCCGTGCGACCTCTGCTCGGCAGCCCTCACGGCAGCCCTCACGGCAGCCCTCACGGCGGGACCGATGCGCCAGCAGGCCCTTGACGGGTTGACGAAAGCGGATTCGCGTGCAGATTCGTCGGCATGTCGCGGGCGCCGGGGCGGGGGTAACGTTGCCCCTTTCGCTTCGGGGAATCGACCCGGCCACCGCTCGGTGGACCCGCGTCTGGGACGCGGGAACCAGTAGCGTCCTGGCCGGCACAGTACCGGAGCCGTTGAGATCGGCGAGGGAGGGCGTAGATGTGTCATCTGTTCGCGATGAGCAGCGGGCCGACGAGGGTGCAGGCGACTTTCTGGCTGTTGGATGCGCCGGACAGTCCCCGGGCGGCGACGTTGCGGACCCCGGAGGGGGCTGGTCTCGGCGGATTCGACGCCGATGGCACCGCGTGGGTGGTCAAACAGGCCATTCGGAACCGGGCCGACACGGCATTCGCCCAGGAGCCGCAGCACGTCACCTCCTCGACGTTCGTCGCGCATGTCCGGCACGCCTCCACCGGCCGGGCCTGCGAGGACAACACCCATCCGTTCGTTCGAAACGGGCGGATCTTCGCGCACAACGGCGTGATCGAGGGGCTGGACAAGCTGGACGCCGAGCTCGGCACGGGCGGTCTCCCGGTCCTCGGTGACACCGACTCGGAACGCTTCTTCGCCCTCGTCACCCGCGAGATCGACGCCTGTGACGGGGACGTCGGCGAGGGAATCGCATCCGCCGCTCGTTGGGCCGCCGAGAACCTGCCGCTGTACTCCATCAACATGATTCTCATCACGGAGCGGGACCTCTGGGCTCTGCGGTATCCGGACACCAATGGCCTGTACGTCCTTCGGCGTGGCCCGGGTGGGCGCAACGAACGCCACCTTGATCACGCGAGTCCGTTCAGCGAGATCCGGGTCCGCTCTCTCGACCTGCTCACCAAGCCCGCGGTCGTGGTCGAGAGMGAGCGGATGGACGAGGACCCTCGGTGGCGGTTGATGGAGAGCGGGGAGCTGCTGCATGTGGCCGCCGATCTCACCGTGACCTCTCGGATCGTGTTGGACGGGCCGCCGGTTCACCAGCTGTCCCTCGACGAGCTGCGGCCGCAGGCCGCCGTGTCGCAGACCACCGCGGTGCCCGACCTCCCTCTGTCCGCGTGATCATTCCGGTTCCTGAATCCCCTGTATCCCCTGATCCGCCCATCCACTGAACTACCGATCCACAGATTCAACGAACCGGCCGACATGCCGGGCGTGCGTACGGGGTAGCAGACGTGATGGGGTAATGGCACGGACAGTGGCAGTTCCCTGCGCGGAAGGGGCTCGTCGTGGTAGCAGAGGTCGGCAGGATCGGGTTGTGGGCAACCGAGCGGCAGTGGCCGAAGGATGTCCCGGCCCGGGCGGAGATCGCGGCCGAGGTGGAGGCCCTTGGCGTCCCGACGGTATGGATCGGCGCGGCCAGTGGCGATCTTGAGCTCGCGGCCGCGATCCTGGACAACACGGATCGGTTGGTGGTCGGTACCAGCATCCTCAACATCTGGACCGAACCGGCGGACGTCGTCGCCGATCATTACGCCATGCTGGCGAAGGCGCACCCCGACCGGATCCTGCTCGGGCTCGGTGCCGGCCACAAGGAGCTGGTGGAGAAGAGGATCGACCGTCGCTACGAGCGTCCCGTTGACGTCCTCGTCGACTATCTCGACACCCTCGACGAGCTGGGCGTCCCGCGGGCCGGCCGGGCGCTGGCCGCTCTCGGTCCCCGCGTGCTGGGGATCGCCGCGCAGCGCACCGCGGGTGYCCTGCCCTACCTCACCACCCCCGAGCACACCCGGCGCGCCCGGGAGCTGCTTGGCCCGGACGCACTACTCGCGCCCGAGCAGATGGTCATCCTCGACACCGATCCGGCTCAGGCCCGGGCGGTCGCGCRCGACACCCTCGCGTTCTACCTGAAGCTGCCGAACTACGTGAACAACCTGCGCCGTCTCGGCTTCACCGAGGACGATCTGACGGGTGCCGGCTCGCAGCGCCTCGTCGATGYCGTGGTGGCCTGGGGCGATGTGGACTCCGTGCTAGCCAGGGTCGCCGAGCACCATGAGGCCGGTGCCGATCACGTGGCCATCCAGGTGCTGACCTCCACTCCCACCMGGCTCCCGCGCGAGCAGTGGGCCCGGCTGGCGCCGGTCATCGTCGGCTGATCCGGCTGATCCGGCTGATCCGCCGGCGAGCCGAGCGGGTGCCACCTCGGCTGGTAGCCGGTCCATCGCCGACGGTCCGCCCTGGGCGATCGGTTAGCATACTGAACGTCGCCTCGGGCAAGCCGCGGGCCTGGACCGACGGTGAGCGTGACGTCACCGTGCATTTCGGCGCGGTGCTGGAAAATCTGCTGCGGGTTCACGGCCTGTTTCCTGTCGGCAGGATGACACTCCGCTGGCCGATAGCGGCTGGCTCGATGGTGGGTGCTCCGCGACGATGATGCCAACCGGGGGAGGCGCGGCCGGTCGGTGCAACTACCTACCTACCTACCTACCTACCTGCCGTCGGCGGGTCCTGCCGTCGGCGGGTCCTACCGAGCGGGCAGCAGCCCGGGTCCGGTCCGTCATCCCGACATAGTGATGTTCCACGGAAAGGAGGGGAATGATCGAGGCGCAAGGGCTCACCAAGCGGTACGGACGTACGGTCGCCGTCAACGACCTGTCCTTCACGGTGCAGCCAGGCAAGGTGACCGGTTTCCTGGGGCCGAATGGTGCGGGAAAGTCCACTACAATGCGGATGATCCTGGGGCTCGACAATCCGAGCGCAGGCCAGGTCCGTATCGACGGTAAGCGATATGYCGAGCTGAAGGAACCACTCCGCCAGGTCGGAGCGCTGCTGGAAGCGAAATGGGTGCATCCCAACCGCTCCGCCCGCTCGCACCTGCGGTGGATGGCCGCGGCGAACCGAATTCCCGGGAAGCGGGTCGACGAGGTCCTGGAGATCGTCGGGCTCACCTCGGTCGCCGGCAAGCGGGCGGGTGGCTTCTCGCTCGGGATGGCACAGCGTCTCGGGATCGCGACGGCCCTGCTGGGTGACCCGCAGGTCCTTCTCTTCGACGAGCCCGTGAATGGGCTGGACCCGGAAGGAATCCTCTGGATTCGTCAGTTCATGCATCGACTTGCGGACGAGGGGCGGACGATCTTCGTCTCTAGTCATCTGCTGTCCGAGATGGCGCTGACCGCCCAGGAGCTCGTCGTCATCGGTCGCGGGCGGCTGATCGCCCAGACCAGTACCCATGCGTTCATCGACATGGCGTCCGAGTCGGCGGTCCGGGTCCGCGGGCCGGAGATGGAGCGGCTGCGTGGCGTGCTGACCGGTCAGGGCCTCGCGGTTCGAGACGTCGCCGCCGGCGACGGTGGTCCGGCGGCGTTCCTCGTGTCGAACAGCAGCACCGAGCAGGTCGGCGAGCTGGCCGGTCGGATCGGGCTCGTCCTGCACGAGCTGGCGGCGCAGCGCGGCTCGTTGGAGCAGGCGTTCATCCAACTGACCGGCGGCGAGGTGGAGTACCACGCCGGGACGCCGGGGCCTGGCGACAGCCGGTCGGCGACAGGTGCTCCGCCGGGGCCCGTGCCGGCGGGAACTGCCGCCGGTCCACTGGCCGGGACACCCCGCCAGTCGGTTGACGGTGGCGTGGATGCCGGTGGCGTGGGTGTCGGGGGCGGTTCGTCGGCCTCGGCCGAGGCGGCACGAGGAGGGACTGGACGATGACACTGCTCACCGTCGAGCGGATCAAGCTGTTCTCGACCCGCTCACCGTGGTGGTGCATGATCCTGGCGACCGCGCTCACCGTGGGGCTGACCTCGATCTTCGCGGCGGCGACCAGCGATAACGACCTCGCCGACCTCACCCCGAACGTCACCCAGTTCGCCTACAACTTCGGCCTCGTGGTGATGATGGTGATGGCCGCGCTGGCGGTCACCACCGAGTACCGCTTCAGCACGATCCGGTCCACGTTCCTCGCGGTGCCCACCCGGACGCCGGCACTGCTCGCGAAGGCCGTCGTCGTCGCCCTGCTCGCGGGGACCGTCGGCGAGCTCACCGCCTTCGCTTCCTGGGGCGTCGCCAAGCTGATCAGGCCGGATGCCCCCCTGGCCCTGGACACGGCGCAGGAGTACCGCAACGTCTTCGGTGTCGGTCTGGTCTACCTGTTCGCGGCGATCTTTGCCTTGGCTCTGGGTCTGATCATCCGGCAGTCGGCGGGCGCGATCGTGATCATGCTCGTCTACCTGTTCCTGGCGGAGAGCCTGTTGCYGGCGATCCCCCGGGTCGGTCGCCACATCCAGCACTGGCTGCCGTTTGTCAACGGCGACAACTTCATCGTCGCCGGGCAGGTGGAGCATTCCGACGGGCCGCCCGTGGTGAAGGGGATGCCCTTCGGCCCCTGGGGCTCCCTGGTGTACTTCGCCGCGATCTGCCTCGGCCTGTTCGCCATCGGGCTCGTCCTGGCCAAGCGTCGGGACGCCTGAGCCCGCCGGCGGTGCGATCTCCGTCGGCGTGAGCTCTGAAGCCGTGATCATCTGACTATCTGTGATCATCGGAATGCCTGAACTCACCGGCAGGTTGCCTTCAGGCCCGGAGCCGCGGTCCACCGGTCGTCCTGATGTGGACGCTCGGTGGACCGTAGGTCAGGCGCCCGGGCCCCACAGGTCCCGACCGGCGCGGGCCCGCTCCTGAGCCTTCATGCGAGCCTCGTGGACGTGGCGCCTCCCACCGGTGAGCCGCAGCCGGACCTGTTCGTCCACGGCAACGAAGGGGCGGTAGTAGATGTCGTCGTACTCCTCGATGATCTGGAAGGTCCACCGCCCGTCGAGGACGTTGCGTCCGTGCAGCTCCCGGCGCACATAGGCGGCCAGCTGGGGGTGGCCGGCGTCTTCCAGACCGCTAATCGCCTCCGCGAGGATCAGATCGGCCCGTCCGGAGAGTTGATGGAATTCGTAGAGCGCCCCGCGGGCCCGTTCAACCCACTCCAGCGCCTCGCTGAGCTTGCCAACCGCGTCAGCGGTCGTGTCGTCGAGGTCGGGCTGCGTGCGGTCGTCCTCTCGGCGGCCCCCGGCCGGACGATTCCCGCTCATCCGGTCAGTTCGACTGCCGTCAGCCCGACTGCCGTCAGCCCGACTGCCGTCAGCCCGACTGCTGTCGGTTTGACTGCTGTCGGTTCGACCCCGGCGGGTGTGTCTGCTCACCCTGACGGGATGCCCCGGCGGTGTCGGGTCACACCGACCTGCCGCCTCGCGCCGGGAACGACCACGACAGGCGTGCGCGCGCACGCCGGGAACGACCACGAGAACCACCGGGCCGCCTCCGTGACTCTGACGGGCAGGTATCCATTCAGGGGTGCTGGAACCTGTACCCTGAATGGATACATCCAGAGATCGAGCTGGTACAGGATCCACGAATTACCGGAGCTTCAAAAGCTCGACAATGTGAGTCTGATAAGCTCTTCAGAAATGTACGAAAAATCCACCAGTGTGGGCCGTCAGGGACTCGAACCCTGAACTCGCCGGTTAAAAGCCGGCTGCTCTGCCAATTGAGCTAACGGCCCTGCGAGAGTCATGATACCGAACTGTGTGTCCTCGGGGTGGTGGTCGGGGTGTCGGTGCGGTTTGTGGGGGTGTGGATGGAGCGTCGGCTGGTGGGGTGGGCGGGTTGTGGTGGCTCGTGGCTGCCCCTCCGCCCCGATGGGGCGGAGGGGCGGTGCCGGGTTAGTCGATCGTGGTGGTGTGTCGGGGGTACTCCTGGGGGCTGCGGGTGCGGGGGATGAGGCGGGCGGTGTTGCGGGCGATCTCGGCGGCGAGGTCGGGGAGGATGTGGGTGTAGGTGTCGGCGGTGATCATGATCGTGGAGTGGCCGAGGAGTTCTTGGACTGCTTTGAGGTCGGCGCCGGCGGCGAGGGCGAGGGTGGCGGCGAGGGCGAGGGTGGCGGCGAGGGCGAGGGTGGCGGCGCCGTGGCGGAGGCCGCGGATGGTGATGGGGGTAGGTCGGCTTCCTGGATGAGGGTGTGGAAGCGGTTGGTGAGGTGTTCGGGGTGGATGGGAGTGCCGTCGGGGTGGGTGAACGCGAGGCCGTTGTTCGGCCGGGTGGTTCCGGCGGCGAGCCGGTTGGCGTGTTGGCGGGTGCGGCAGGCTTTCAGGACGGCGAGGGTGTCGGGGTCGAGGGAGATGACACGGTCCCCGGCGTCGGATTTCGGCTTGGCGAGTTGGKTGGCGTAGCCGATCTGGACGAACTGCCAGCGGAGGGTGAGAGTTGCGTTGGTGAAGTCGATGTCGTCCAGGTGGACGGCGACGGATGCACCGCGTCGGAGCCCCTGGTAGGTCGCGCCGCTTCACTTGCGGACATGCGTCAGTCCGTCCCCCMGGGCTTCACGAGCCCGGCGTTCACAAGCTTCGCGAGATTGCCAGGCGGACGGRCCGCGCCCGGCTCTTTGGCCACCGCTGGAGCGGAGAGCCCCAAGACGCGACGCAGGACATCATTCGGGGTGTCGACGAAGGGCGCAGTCTGATCCTGCAGGCACTTGAAGACCTCGTCGTCGATCTCGATCCGCGGGACCATGCCTGACTCCAGGGGCCATGCCTGGCTCCAGCCTTCAAATACGGTACCACTTGAAGTCTGTGATATCTGGAGTGAGAAATTCAAGGGACGACTGCTCAGGCCGACCTTGCCGGCGACGAGGGTTCATCCTGGATGGTCACCAGGTCTGGTGAGCAAGCCGGTCGCCCGGCCACGCGACCCTGGCCACATCGAAGGGCGCGAGCTGGCTTCAGCGGTTGGCCGCGCGAACGACGTTCGGCGCATATTGTAGGTACGTACCTACCAGGGGGGTGGTCGTGGTGACCATGGTCTCATCGCGAGAGTTCAACCGTGACGTGAGCGCGGTCAAGCGGGCCGCCGCCAGCGGTCCGGTGATCATCACGGATCACGGTCGGCCGTCACACGTCCTGCTGTCGTTCGCCGACTACCAGCGGCTCACCGGAACCGCGGGCAGCCTGGGAGACRCGTTCGTTCTGGAGGAGGAGATCGACTTCGAGCCCCTACGGCCGCGGGACTCGCTGCGCGAGGTCGACCTGTGAGCTTYCTACTCGACACCAACGTCATCTCCGAGCTCCGTAAGCCCGCGAAACGCCGCGATGACCGCTTCAACGGCTGGGCCGCGAGCCTGTCAGCATCGGATACCTTCCTCTCCGTCATCACCCTGCTAGAGCTGCGGGCTGGCATTGAGAACAAGCGATGGCGCGATGCCCGCCAGGCGGCCGTCCTGGACTCATGGCTCGATCAGAACGTGCTCCCGGCATACGCAGGCCGGCTGCTCGACGTCGATCAGATCGTCGCCGGCTCGGCGGCGCGACTTCACGTGCCCGACCGGCGCCCAGCCCACGATGCGCTCATCGCCGCCACGGCCCAGGTGCACAGCCTCACGCTCGTCACCCGCAACGAGGCCGACTTCGCCGCCATGGACGTCCCACTCGTCAACCCTTGGACCTCCCAGCTGTAAGCAGGTCCCGAAGCTGGGCGGCACAGAACCTCTGGCGGTAGGATCGGGCACACTCATGTCTTCGGCAGCGTGATCGGTCGCAACGGCACCACCTGAGGACCCTCCAACGGACCACGACCGAGGTGCCCTCCATRACGGCCCGAATCCGCGACATGATACTTCGCACTTTTGGGATCATCGTGGTACCTGGATCTGATAGGACGTGGTTCCCCTGACCTGGAGGCGCAGAAGTGTCCGAAACTGCCAGATGCTCGCGATCCATGATCACCATCTTTGCCAGGAGACAGGCCGAGACGCGATGAATGGCGAGCAGATCCTCACAGTGCACGAAGCTGCGCGCTCCTGGCAGCCGAACGAGAACGCTGCCGAAGCCCTGGCGCACACCGTCGAATGGCTCACCCGCTTCCAGGTCTGCACGCCCCGGGCCGAGAGGTACGCCACGCTTTCGGCCTGGGTGTACCCTCTGGCCCCGCTGCCGGAGCTGGAACTCGCTTACGACATCCACGCCTTCTTCCGGATCTACGACGACTTCACCGACGACCTTGCGGCGGACATCAGCCGCATCAACGTCATCAGCGCGGAGCTCACCGGGATTCTCTACGGGAGACCCGCGAAGTCCCTCATGGGGATGATCTTCCATGACCTGTGGGCGCGGCAGATCGTCAGCTCGCCGGACCAGTGGGTGGCTCGGGTCAGCGAGCACTGGGAATGGTACTTCAACACGCAGGCCACTTACGCGGCGATGCGGGACCGGCGGATGGACACGACGGTCGAAGAGTACTTGGAACTACGCCTGGGAAACGGCGCGGTGCCGCTGTGCCTGGTGTTCGGCGAGAAGATGAATTTCACCTATCTGGCGCCGCACATCCACCACTGTACCCAGCTGCGACTGCTGCGCAGGTTAGCCAGCGACATCATCGTGTACTGCAACGACGTCTACTCCTCGGTCCGCGACGCGAAGCGCGACGACMCGCGCAATCTGATCTCGATCATCCGAGACCAGGACGGCTGCGATTGGCAGGAGGCAAGAGCCCGTTGCGAGCAGGAGATGCGGACGCTCGACCAGTCGATACACACCACAAAGCAGCGCCTTGACACGGCCTTCGACGTGCTGCATTTCACCGACACAGAACGCGCCCAGGCCCGGATGGGTRCGAGGATCGTCGACGACTSGAACTGGGGTTACCAGGCGTGGGCGGCGGTCAACGAACTGTTGATGGACACGGATCCGCCGCGCGAGGAGATCTCTCGCATGCTGACCTCGCCGCAGGCGGTCTGACGGCGTGTCGGAAACAAAAGAGCGGCGCCCGGGAGCGATTCCCGGGCGCCACTCGGCGGTACGTCAGCCGACCGTGAACCCTTAGCGTCGACCGCGGAACATGCCGCCCAGCGAAGCCCAGAAGCCGCGGCGGGTGTCCGCTCTGGCCTGTGCGTCGGCCTCGGCCACCGCCGCCAGCGCGTCCTTCGCGGCGCTCGGCTCGACCACCGGGGCGGAGAACGCCGGGGCGGCTGGCGCAGACTGCGGGACGGGGCGGCACTGCGGGGCGAACTTGACCGGGAGCGCGTCAAGGTGCCGGGACCAGGTCGAGGCGGTCCAGGTCAGCTGCTCCTCCGGCACCGTGAGGTGCAGGTCGGGTAGCCGGTTGAGCAGCACGTCGACGCCGGTGTCGGTGATGGCGCGGGCGATCTCCTGTCCCGAGCACTCGTGCGGGCCCCGGCTGAACGCCAGGTGCGAGCGGTTGCCGTGCATCGGCGCGCCGAGATCCGGACGGATCTCCGGATCCGCGTTGCCTGCCGCGATGCCGAGCAGCAGCATGTCGCCCTCGCGGATCTCCTTGTCGGCGAAATGCATGTCGTGCGTGGCGAACCGCGCCGGGCAGACCAGTAGCGGCGGATCGTCCCACAGCATCTGCTCGACCGCGTCCGGCAGCGTCATGAGCCCGCCAGCGAGCGACGCGCGGAAGCGGGGGTCGGTCAGCACCATCCGCAGCGTGTTCGAGACCAGGTTCGCCGTGGCCTCGTAGCCCAGCACGATCACGAGGCGCAGGTGGTTGAGTACCTCCTCGTCGTTCAGCCCCGAGGGGTGCTGAACGAACCAGGACGCCAGGTCGTGCGCAGGGGCCCTGCGCCGCTCCTCGGTCAGCGACCGCAGGGTGCCGATGATGTACTGGTTGTGCGCGTATGCATCCTCGCCGCCGCTGACCATGCCGACGATGGCCTCGACCAGTTTCCGGCCGTACCCCTCGCTCAGGCCGACCAGCCGGCTCAGCACGAGCATCGGAAGGTAAACGGCGAACTGGGTCACCAGGTCCGCGCGGCCGTCCTCGACAAAGCCGTCGATCAGCTGGTTCGCGTAGCGCTGGACGTGCCGCCGGGTGCCGTGCCGGTCGAACCTGGTCAGGCACTCGTTGACCGCGGCGCGCAGCCGCGCATGTTCCTCGCCATCGTAGGACACGACGTCGGGACGCCATCCGATGAGCGGGAGCAGCGGGTCGTCCGCGGCGATCCTGCCCTCGTTCCAGTCCCGCCAGAGCCGGGCGTCCCGGGTGAACCGGCTCGGGGTGCGAGCGACCTCCATGTTCTCCCGGTAGCCGAGCACCAGCCAGGCCGGGACGCCACCCTCGAGTTCCACCGGGGCGATCCCGCCGTGTTCCGCGCGGAGCTTCTCGTAGACCGCGCCGGGATCGTGCTGCGCTTCCGGGCCGTAGAGCGCGGTCCGTACGGCATCCTGCGCGAAGGCCGCGTGCGCCGGACACCCCGGAGGCGGGATCGCAGCGCCTGATTCCGCGCCTGCTTCGGGAATGGGTGTTGACACACTTACTCCGTGGCGGCCGAGGCGGCCACCGGGGCCGCGGGTTGGGTGGACAGCCAGTACAGGTAGCGCATGAGGGCCAGCAGGGTGTCCCGGCTCGAGGCCCGGCTGCGCGCGTCGCACGCGACGATCGGCACGGCGGCCGGCAGATCCAACGCGGCACGGACCTCGTCCAGCGGGTGGTTCGGGGCGTCCGGGAAGACGTTGACGGCCACGATGAACGGCACGYCGCCGTCCTCGAGCCGCCCGATGACGTCGAAGCTGGCCTCGAGCCGCCGGGTGTCGACCAGCACGACCGCGCCAAGGGCTCCCTCGAACAGGCCTGTCCACAGAAACCAGAAGCGCTGCTGTCCGGGCGTGCCGAACAGGTAGAGCACCAGTTGCTCGTTGATGGTGATCCGGCCGAAGTCCATGGCCACGGTGGTCGCATCCTTCTGCTCGACCCCGCGGACGTCGTCTACCCCGATGCTGACCTCGGTCATCGTCTCCTCGGTCGTCAGCGGTCTGATCTCGCTGACGGAGCCGACCAGGGTCGTCTTGCCGACGCCGAACCCGCCGACCACGACAATCTTGACCGCGGTGGCGGCCGAGGCGGGCAGCGCGTCCTCGCGCGCCGGTCCGACGGCCAACTCAGAGCCTCTGGAGTCCATTCATCACCGCCTTGAGCAGTTCAGGATCGCCGATTCCTTCCATGCGCACCGAGGCGCGCACCTCGACGAGCGAGTCCCTGAGCAGGTCGGAGACCAGGATGGCGACCACGCTGAACGGCAGCTTGAGGTAGGCCGAGATCTCCGCCATGGACAGGGGCCAGTAACACATGCGCAGGATGGACGCGTGTTCCGGCTGCATCTCGGGCCGGCCCGCGGCCCGCGCCACCACGAGGGTGACCAGGTCGATGTCGGCCCGGCGGCCCGAGGCGCCGCGCCCGCCGGTGAGGACGTACAGGCGCTCGGGACCGCCCTGCTCCCAGGCGCAGGACGCGTCGTTGATCGGGGACGGGGTCACCCGGCCGTCCTCTCCTCCATCCGCGGCGGACTGGTGAGATGCTCACCGATACGTGCGACCAGGTTGCGCATCTGCTGTCCCATCAACCCCGCRTCCACCCCTTCGTCGGCCAGCACCGCGAGGTATGCGCGCGCGCCGGCCGCCATGAGGTAGAAGAATCCCCCGCCCACCTCGATCACCACGAGCCRCATCCGCTTGTCCCCCTGCGGGAACTCGGCGCCGACGGCGGCGGACAGGCTCTGYAGTCCGGCGCACGCGGCCGCGAGGCGGTCGGCGGTGTCCACATCCGTGTTGTACTGGGCCATGCGCAGGCCGTCCGCGGTCAGGACGATGATATGCCGGGTGCCTGGCACGCTCTCCGCAAGGTCCTTGAGCATCCAGTCCATGCTGGGCCGCAGGTGGTCCATCGGCTACTCGCTTTCCTTACTCGACGCATCGTCAGTCAAAGCGTGCTGGGTGCTCGTGCTTTCGCCGGAGACCGCGTTCTGGAACGCGGCAAGCCACAGCCCGGGCGGCGGGGGCGGGGCGGCGGGAGCGGATGCGTTACTCGACACGGGCGGGGGCGGGGCGGCGGGAGCGGATGCGTTACTCGACACAGGCGGGGGCGGGGCGGCGGACTGCGGCCCGCGCGGCGCGGTCAGGCTCCGCTGGCTGCCGCTCCCGTTGAGCGGGGCGGTGACGCCGCGCCTGCGCTGCGGCAGGCCGTTGTTGTTGATCTTTATGCGCTGCGGCTCCTCCGACTCCAGGGCGATGGCGGGCATCGGCGTGTTCGGGTTCGGCCGGACCGCGGCGCCCGGGCTGGCCGCGGACAGCGGCACGGCGGTGGCCAGGTCACGTGGGATGATCAGCACGGCGCGCACGCCGCCGTACGCCGAGGGCCGCAGCGAGACCTGAAAGCGGTGGGTCTGCGCGAGCCGACCGACCACGGACAGGCCGAGGCGCGGGTTCCCGCCGAGGTCAGCGAGGTCGAGGCCCGACTTGACCTCGGCGAGCACCCGCTCGGCGCGCAGCCGGGCCTCCTCGCCGAGGCCGACGCCGCCGTCTTCGATCTCGACCGCGATCCCGGACTGCACCTCGACCGCGGTCATGTGCACGCGGGTCTGCGGCGGCGAGTACCGGGTGGCGTTGTCCAGCAGCTCGGCGAGCGCGTGGATGAGCGGTTCGACGGTGGGTCCTGAGATGGCGACCTCGACCACCGAGTGCAGTTCGACGCGTTGGTAGCCGATGATCCGGGACATCGCGCCGCGCAGCACGTTGAACAGCGGCACCGGATGCTGCCACTGCCGGCCGGGGCGGGATCCGCCGAGCACGGCGAGCGAGTCGGCGAGCCGGCCGATCAGCGCGGTGCCGTGGTCGAGGCGGAGCAGGTCGTCGAAGACATCGGGGTTCCCGCCGTGCCGCTCCTCCATCTCGCGCAGATCCTGGAACTGCTGGTGCACGATGGCCTGGACGCGACGGGCGACGTTGACGAACGCGCGCTGCGAGGAGTCGCGCAGGTCCTCTTCCGCCTTGACCGCTTCGAGGACCGAGCGGACCACGTCGTCGTGCGCCTTGATGAACGCGGCGCCGAGGGCGGGCGACTGGCTCGAGCCGGACAGCGCCTCCTCGACCGAGTCGCCGCGGTGCAGCCGACTGATCGCGGCGGGCAGCACCTCGACGGCGAGGCGGCTGGTCTCGGCCTCCTGTATCTCCAGGCGGTGCATGAGTTCCTGCTCGGTGGCGGCCTGCCRACGGCGCAGATGGACGATCTCGTGCCCGCGGCGGCGGATCTCGGCGCAGGCCAGGCCGACCGTGACCGCCGCGACGAGGCCGCACACGGCAACAGCGCGCCGGGCGTGCGGGGCGACGAGAAGGATGGCGGCCACTGTACAGAGTGCGGTCAGGGCTGCCGCTACCAGAGCACTGTAGACGACGGAGAAGTCGCCTTCCGAGCCACGAGGTGACGGTCGCTTGCGCTTCATTCGCAGAACCTTGGTCTGATTGTGGGCGTGTGTCGGTGACCGACGGGGACGGGGAGAACAGTCACGGGCGCGGCCCGCGGAGAGACTCGCGCGCCGACGAGGGCCCGACGGCGATGTTCTGACTGGGCACGCGGCTACCTTGCTCAGTGTTCGCGGTTCTGATGTCTCTCCGGATAGGTCTGACGTTATATCCAGGGCTTCGGCGAGATCGCACCGCGCCGCTATCAGTGACCTTGAGTAGCCGGCCACCCTGTCTGACAGCATGAGGTAAGACAGTTCCCTGTGTCACAGCTGCATCTCGGGCTGGCTGATGGACGGGGTCAGCGTGCAGCAGGCTGCGGAGCGGGCGGGTAACAGCCCTGCCGTGATCTGGCGGACGTATGCGCGGTTGCTCGACGGAGGGGAGCAGGATGCGGTGCAGTCGGCTCGCTGCCGCACGGCGGGCGGACGGCTAGAATGGGAGGCGTGAGGGCGCCTACCGGGCGTCCTTCGGCGTTTCTGTACCGTGCCTGTATCGAGCCGGAGGAAAAATGTTACGATAAGGTTAAAGTCGCAGGCTGGGAGGGCTCGCCTAGTGGCCGATGGCGGCGGTCTTGAAAACCGCTACGGGGAGTGATCCTCGTCGTGGGTTCGAATCCCACGCCCTCCGCTTTGCCAGGCTTTTTGYCGCCGGAGACAGCTGGCGACGATCAGCCTGGAACACCTGAAGATCCTTGTGGGCACGAAATGGGCACGCTGGGACGTGACCGGGGATCACAGCCACCGTCCCCGCTGCCTTCTGCCTCGCTGAGCGCAGCAGGTGGACATATAGCGTCCCTGTAATGGCTGTCGAGCGGGCCCGGCGGATGCGGGCCCGGCGGGAAATGTGGAGGGTGAGCGACGGTGTGGAGACCGTGAACCGTGACTGACCCTCCACGCTTCAGCCGCCTCACGAAGCGCACTTTGTGGGTGGGCGTGTAGGAGCGGGAATCTCTCTCCAGGAGAAGCTCGTCGCGCGGGGGCCGCAGTCGCCCGCAGGCCGAACCCTTCTGAGCGGGACTGGGCCTGCTTCGCGGGACTGGGCCTGGTCGACTCCGATCCGATGTACGGATCCTGCACCATCGGCCTCGGCGACAGGCAGGAACTGCTCATCCGGTTCCGCACCGACGGGCACGTGGCCCGCGCAGCACCATCGGGCGACTCGGAATGGAGCGGCCGGTCTCGATGAAACTGATGCGTCAGGCGGAACTGTCGGCTCGCAACGCCAGTCCGAGCTGACTGATCCGGCGTCGCTCCCGCCACCCTCGCAGCAGTGCGCCGGCACTCACGCCCGGGATCCCCTCACCGCCGGCCCTGGCGATGGCGTCCGTCCTGCGTTCGACCATAGCCAGTCTAGTGATATTACTGTGTGTCAGTAGTTATTTTTTGCCTGTCCGGCGATGTTCCAGGTGTCGCTCGGCCCGGCACGGTTGTTTCCGGCGCGGGTTCCTGCCGGCGGTCGGCCTTCGCCGATGACGACCCGTCCGGGCGGAACGCTCTGGTTCGCGAGCTCCGGAAGCGTTGCCGCAGGACAATCACCCTGAACACTCGACAGCCGGTTGCGTGACGCTTGTGCAGGTCTGCGACAGGATGGCCGGGTGCCTCCCCGTCGGTCGACATCCCCTCGCGCGATCCCGGCCGCCATCACCCCACCTCGGCGTCCACGCGCGGTTTCCGTCACACTCCGTTCCCCAGATGAACAAGCCATCCAGCAGGCGTTGCCGATCCAGGTCTCTCGTCGCCGGCAGCCCGACAAGACAGCGCATATCCCGGTCACGGCCAGTTGTGCCGGCTGCGAAGAGCGGTGGACCGATCCGGCCACGACCCATTGCGGGTCCTGCCACCAGTCCTGGCCGACGGTGCAGGGCTTCGATGAGCATCTGGTTGATTGCCCGGCTCATCCGGTGATCGCGACTCGTCGGGTCAAGCGGGAGCGTGAGCCGTCGGGCGCCAACGTGGCCTAAGTCCGTCCTCCCCCGTGACCGCGGTCTTCCTCCGCATGCGGCCGGTTTCCRCCGGACGTCTTGGTCACGGGCGATCGGCGGCCGGTAGGCGGCCGAGGTGTTTTCGAGCCGCCGTCCYGGCCGAGCCCGGATCATGACGGTGAGGCCCGGCACCGAAGGTCGGAACCACTCGGCGATTCCGTGCAACGGACCGGTGAGGCGGGCGAGAAACTGCTACGTTCCAGCGCTGGAGTACCCGTGAACGCCGCCGCACCGTGTCGATCATCCGGCCGGGAGTCCGTCCGTGCCGTGCGTCATCGGATCGCGGATCGCGGATCGCGGATCGCGGATCGCGGGCTGAGGACGGAGGAACGGATGACGGTCTGCGGATTGGTCCGGCTGGACGGGGCGGAGGTCCGGCGGGCGTCCCTGACCGCCATGCTGGCCTCATCGTCGTTTGGGCTGCCCGCCGCACGCGGTGTCCACCTCGACAGAGCATTCGGGGCGGTGACCGCCGCGGACCTGCGGGCGGACCCGACTCCGCCGATCGCGGTCGACGACGCGGGGCTCGTGGTGATCGCGGATCGTCCACCTCGCCGTCCCGAGGGAAACGAGACGGCCCGGATGCTGGCGGCCGCCTACCGCAGCGGCGGCAAGTGGGCGTTGCTCCGGTCCACCACGCGGACGGTGACGATCGTCTGGGACCCGCGGCGCGCCCAGCTGGTCCTCGTGCGACCCGCCAGTACGGCCGACGAACTGATCACCTGGTCGGACGGGCGCCTGTTTGCCTTCGGTACCGAGGCTGACCAGGTGCTGTCCGCGGAGATACTCGCTCCGCCCTCCCGGTTGGCCCGGCTCCGGCGGCTCACCGCCGGTGAGGTCCTGACGATCGCCGTGCCCGCCCGTCTCCGCCGACCCGCACCGGCGGCGCTCCGCCTGGCCGGAGTCGACTCGGACGTGTCCTGAGGCGACGTCTCCCGGCGCTCTGCGCGTGCTGCGTGGACTACGCGTGCTACGCGGGCTTCGCGGACTTCGTGGGCCCGGTGGCCGGGCCGACCGGAGCCGCGGCGGCGGACAGCTGGCTCTCCCGCACAAGGAACGTGACCCGCCGCTCGGCGAAGAACGACAGGAACGGGATGGTGCCGGCAAGCATGATCAGGATTGTCCGGGTCGAGGACAGCCGGCAACGGTTCGCCAGATCGAAGGAAGCGGCAAGGTACACCATGTACAGCACACCGTGGATCGGGCCGACGGCCGCGACGATCGTGTCGCTGCCGCCGATGTACTTCACCGGCATACCGATGCACACCAGCACGATTAGCCCTACGCCGACGATGTAGGCGATGGCCCGGTACCGCAGCAGGGACGCGCGAATCGCTGTCGCGGAGGCACGTCCTGTGGTGGCCGTACGGGTGGGGTCGGGYAATGCCGTCATCAGCGGGCTCCGTTGATGTGCTTGAGGGCGTCCCGAAGGGCGTCACGCTCGTACAGTGAGGCGAGATAGCGGTTGTAGGCGTCGAGTTCGTCGTCCTCGGCGGACTGCTCGGCGCCGCCGGTCGTCAGCATTTTGGGGCCCCTGTCGAGATCCGGTCGCCAGGGCGCCTCGGGGGCGATCCGGCCGTGGGCAMCCCACCGCGGCCCGGTGGTGTCCTTGGGTGCCAGATCCTCCTTCATCATCTTCACCCACCAGTACACGACGAAGGCGGCGAAGACAGGCCACTCGACCYCGTAGAAGAGGTTTTGCAGCGATCCCTGCGGGGATTCGCCCTTCGTCAGCTGCCAGATGCCCATGCGGATGAAGAATGCGATCAAGAGGAGCGCGAGGAGATGACGCGCGATCCACGAGGGTGACAACAGCAGCCGACGCACGAGGTTGACGCTACCTCTCCCCGGCCGGTCGGCGTAGGGCGCGTGGCACCTTCCCGCGACCGGACTCACACTCGGACCGGACTCACACTCGGACCGGGGCGCCGGGTGGCGTGGGAGAGGTCGCGAGGGGCTGGCCGACCTTGGCCGGGCCGGCCAGCCCGCGTGCCGCCGTCGACGGCCGCTTGGCGACCCGTCCGCCGGGCTGGGGGGGTTAGCCGGGGAGCGAACGGGCCGAAACACCGCCGGACCTCCTGGCGCGGGGGGCCGGTATGGCGTTCATCTGTCAGTCGTCCGACGGAGGTTGATTGGTTGCCGTCGTTGTGAAGATTTTTCTTCCGCATGGTTGCCTGTGGTTCCGCATGGTCAAGTGCAGACCCCCGTAACCGGCGCGGACCCGCGCCGTCAGCGCAGGACTGCGGCCGCCAGCGTCCAACCCGATGTGCCCCCGCTGGAGATGGTGACCGACGTCGTGCCGATTCCGGCAGGCAGCCCGATGCTCACCACTCCATCGGCCGAGCCGTCGGCGATCGGTGAAGGCAGGGTCTGGGTGAAGGTCTGCGTGCCGCCGATGGAGGTGACGATGATCTGCACCCGCCCGGAACCGGATCCGAGGAGGACGTCCAGGGTGAGCGGAGACTGCGAGACGAAGACCGTCAGCCGGGCCGAGCCCTGCAGGGACAGCCGGTCGGTGTCATCCACACCGGTCGCGACCGGTGTGCCCTCCGTCCAGTCGAATCCCGAGGATGACGGCACGGACGTGCCCAGCAGGGTGCCGGTGTCGATCAGCGGCATCACGATGGCGGCCCGGTTCTGCACACCGTCCCACGAGCCCCCGAACAGCACCCAGTCGAGAGTGCCGGGGCCCGGAAGCCGTACCCGTGATCCACTGGGGAAGGGGGCGACGGTGCTGGTGTAGATCCCGCCGCCGAGGCCCGCGAACGTTCCGCCGGGCAGGGAGGATCTGCTGTCACCATGGTTCGCGGACGGTCCTGTGGACGGTCCCGCGGACGGTGACGGTGCGCCGCCGCCACCGCTCGCGGACCCCGGGTCCGCCGGGTCCGGGCCGGCGGACCTCCGTGCGGCGCTCGCATCGCTCGTCGCGTCCGGGACGGCGGCGCTGACCCCGGATGTTCCGGCGGGGCTCGACCTGGCCGGTTCCGGTGGAACCGCCGCAGTGGCCTGGGGCGACGTGACCGGCGTCCGTACGACCGGAGACGTCGTGACCAGCGTGGCGGACGGCCGCGGCTTTGCCGTGACGGTCGTCGTGGGCGGAGCCGGGGAGTTCGATCCCGACGGCCCCAGCAGGGCCAGGGCCGTCAGGGCCGTGRTGCTCATGATGGCGAGTAGTGCCCCCGTGATCGTGCCGCGTCGGGCGACCGAGCGCCGCCGGGAACGGGGCCAGTGGTGGGACCGGGGGAGCCGGTCGGGGCTGGTGGACCGGCTGGATCGGCGCCGTCGGCTCGATGGGGTCTTCGCGACGGTACGGCCCAGGCGGTGCTGCCGGGTGATGATCCGCCCATCCCCGGTCCGGGTGCCGGAGCCGATCGAACCAAGCGGTCTGAGTGGTCCGTTAGCGCTGAGTGGACCGCTCGGGCCGACAGGTCCGATCGGGCCGAGGGGGCGGATGATCGTGCTGCTCAGGGGAGCATCGACCGCCGCCGCGACACGTCCGCGGATGCGATCGGAGTCGGGGTGGTGCCGGCCCATCTCGGCGCTCAGCATGCCGCGGAGTCGGTCGGGGAACGGAAGCTSCCCCAAGCCGCCGCCATGACCRTCGCCGCCGCGGAACTCGCCGACGCGATCGGCTGACCCTCGACCATCCGCGCTCGGGCTGCTGGTTTCGCGGTCGCCTGTTCCGTGGTCGCCTGTTCCGTGGTCGCTGATCACGCGGTCACCCGTCTCCGGAGTGGAGGGACGGCAATCGGCCGGAGGCTCGCCGCGCCGCGCTGCCGCGCCACCCTGCGCATCATGATCGAGCTCCTGGAACCCCGGGCGCCTTCTGYGTCATCTATGCCTCGCCGACTCGCTGCTGCCACCAGGGCCATAGCTTGACGCGGCCGAGGCGGGCGAACGCCGACGGGCTCGGACCCGCCGGTTTGCCGGACTGACCACTGCCCCGCCGCCGTCCCAGGCGACCCGAGCCCGACCGGGAGCCATTCATCCGGGAACTGCCCGATCGGGATGTGGCGCCGCGTGATGTGCCCGGCCGACCGGACGATACCTGTGGCCTCGCCACCTCCGCGGCACCGGCCGGCGGCAGCTCGGTGTTCTGGAGAATCCGCTCCAGTTCGGCGACTCCCTTGGCGGTCTGGCTCTTCACCGTGCCGACAGAGATACCCAGCGTGCGAGCCGTCTCGATCTCCGACAGGTCGAAGGCGTAGCGGAGCACGACACAGGCACGTTTGCCTGGCGGCAGTGTCATCAGCGCGGAGCGCAGATCCATGACCGCGGGGAGATCGGGTATCCGCGCCGACTGGTCGGCTCGCTGACCAAGGAAGAGCAGCCCGCGTCGCTCGCGGACGACCTTCCGGACCCGGTCGGCCGCCAGGTTGGCGACGATCCGCCGGACATACGCCAGTGGAAGGTCCGCGGAGCGGACCCGGTCCCAGGCGGACCAGGCGGCCGTCAGGGCGTCCGCGGTGATGTCGTCCGCGACGTCGTGATCGCCGGTCAGGAGATACGCAAACCGGCTCAGCTCGCGGTGATGTCTCTCGAAGAAGGCATGAAACTCCGCCTGGGTATGGGGATGTTCGGGCTCGTCGTCGGCCGCGACCGCTTCCACTGGCACGCTCCCCGGGCCCGTCGAGGCCGGCGCGTCCGCGGCGCCGGCCGGACAGCCGATGCTGTGGTCGTCTGTCACTGGTTGCAGAGAACCATGAGTTCAGGGCGATATGCATATGACGGTAGCGACTCGATCGGGTATGCGTCGTGGTACCTGGATGCCGAGTGGGGCGGTCACTGTTAATACGCTCGAAGCAGTGGCTTTACCCTCGGTCCGATGATGTCGGGCTGGCCACACATGGTGATGGTCCTGGCGCGCGTTGACATCGGCCACGGGGGCAAACCCGTCTCGGACCGGCCGAGGCAGCCACATTATAGGACATAGGGGCATAGGACTTGACGGCATAGGATCGGAGATGCGAGCCGATGAACCGAGATCCGGACGGGAYAGCCGCGATGACGGGGCGGYGCACGGATGCGCGACGYCGGTCCAGCGGGGTGACCGGCGACCAGGCCGCGGCGAGGGACGAGCCGCCGACATGGGATGCTAGGACGATGTTTCCGCCGCGACGCCCGCCGGGTACGGCGAAATCTATGTCTGCCCTGTCTGGTCCGGCTGCCCTGTCCGCCCGGTCTGGTCTGTTTACCCGGTCTGGTCTGGTTGCCCCGTCTGTCGTGATGYCCGAGGCCGTCCGTCCCCATCGCCCGAGTCCCCCGCCCCCGCTCGATCCGGACACCCCGATCCCGGATGATCCCGGCCCGCTCCTGCCCGACGCTCCTGACCTGCCGCCGGCTCCGCACGAGCCCTCCCCGTACACCGAGCCGGTTCCCGGCGCACCCCAACCGGAGCCCGAGCCGGTCTGAGGCCCGAGCCGGCGTCCGTCCACCCCACCGGAACATCCGTACGGCCGCGGCATGAACATGCCCGCACGCCGGATGATGCCGCGGCATCGCGTGCCGAGGAGCCGTAGCGTGTGACGGATGCATGCTGTGACGGTGAAAGCGCCCGGTRGGCCCGAGGTCATGACGTGGTCGACGGTGGCGGACCCTCCTGCCCCGGGGCCGGGCGAGGTTACCCTGGAGGTGGTCGCGACGGCGGTGAACCGCGCGGACCTGCTCCAGCGGCAAGGTTTCTACCCGCCGCCGCCCGGTGCCTCTGAGATCATCGGGATGGAGTGCTCCGGGCGGGTGGCGGTTCTCGGCGCCGGCGTGGACCGGGTTGAGGTCGGGGCCGAGGTGTGCGCGCTGCTCAGTGGGGGCGGCTACGCGAGTCGGGTGAACGTGCCGGTCGGCCAGGTGCTGCCGGTCCCGGCYGGGGTCGACCTCATCACGGCGGCCGCTCTGCCCGAGGTCGCCTGCACGGTGTACTCCACGGTGTTCGGCATCGCCGGTCTGCGTGACCGCGWGGTCTTCCTCGTGCACGGCGGGGCGTCCGGCATCGGGACCTTCGCGCTCCAGGCGGTCCGCGCGCTGCGTCCGAACGCGCTGGTCGCGACCACCGCCGGCACCGCGGCCAAACTGGCCAGGGTGCGGGAGCTCGGCGCCCACATCGCGGTCTCCTACCGTGACGACGACTTCGTCGCCAGGATCCGCGAGGCCACCGACGGCCATGGGGCGGACGTCATCCTCGACAACATGGGTGCGGCGTATCTCGCCCGCAACGTCGCCGTGCTGGCCGTGGGAGGCCGTCTGGTCGTCATCGGCCTGCAGGGCGGGGTGAAAGGGGAGCTCAACCTCGGCGCCCTGCTCACCAAGCGGGCGGCGGTCCACGCCGCGTCGCTGCGCGGGCGGCCGGTCGAGGAGAAGGCCGACATCGTGACCGGTGTCCGCGGCGACTTCTGGCCGGCGATCGAGGCGGGGGCGATCCGGCCGGTCATCGATCGGGTGCTGTCGATCACCGAGGTCGCGCGGGCGCACCAGCATGTGGCTGATTTCGGACATGTCGGAAAGGTGGTACTCACGATCCCGGAATGACCCTCGATGGGTGACACCCGGCGTGACCGTGGAGGCGAAGCCAGTGCCGTGGGAGGCGGATCACGGGGCAGGATAGGGGGCATGACGGATCAACCGGAACCCCGCGTCGTGGTCGTCGGGCCTGACGGCGCGCTGCACGAGACCGCGGACTCGGGGGTACCCGACCGGCCGGTGCGGCCGCTGGCCCCGGACGGTGGCCAGGCGCCGCAGGCCGCGGAGGAGCTGGACGGCGGCAACCCCATCGCCGCGCTGGTCTCCCAGCCCGACAAGGTGATGCGCATCGGTACCATGATCAAACAGCTGCTCGAGGAGGTCCGGGCCGCCCC
Organism: Frankia sp. CgMI4; assembly: GCF_001756285.1. Taxonomy (NCBI): domain Bacteria; kingdom Bacillati; phylum Actinomycetota; class Actinomycetes; order Frankiales; family Frankiaceae; genus Frankia; species Frankia sp. CgMI4. Next base: position 124,337 of record NZ_MAQZ01000002.1, on the reverse strand, counting down.
GCTGGACGACGCGAGCCGAGTCCGGCTGCGCGAGATCCACCGCAGTTCCATCCAGGAGCTCTCCGACGGGCTTGYCCCGGACCTGCGCTCGGAACTCGATCGGCTGTCGCTGYCGTTCGACGAGGAGCGCACGCCGTCGGACGCCGAGCTGCGAATCGCCCAGGCACAACTGGTCGGCTGGCTCGAGGGTCTGTTCCACGGCCTGCAGACCGCGCTGTTCGCCCAACAGATGGCCGCCAAGGCTCAACTCGAGGAGATGCGCCGACGGGCCCTGCCGAGCGGGCAGCAGCCCGGCAGCGAGACGTTCGGCCGCGGGGCCTACCTCTGACTGACCCGTTTTTCATTGACCCGTCCCCGAATCGACCCGTCCCCGAATCGACCCGCGATGGTGAACCGGGAGCCATGGCTGCTCGCGGTTCACCATCGATGGTTCGATGCCCCCGGCCCGGCCGGCGGTCAGTTCGCCRGGCTGACCGAGGACATGTTGAAGTCGGGGATCCGTACCGCGGGCATGCGGGTGAGCGTGAACCAGTCCGCCCATTCCCGCGCCATGGTGCGGGTGGTGGCGCCGATCTCGGCCAGGCGGCCGAGCAGGTCGACCGGTGACTCGTTGAAGCGGAAGTTGTTGACGGCCCCGGTGACCTCACCGTTCTCCACCAGGTAGACCCCGTCCCGGGTGAGGCCGGTGAGCAGGAGCACCTCGGGATCGACTTCGCGGATATACCACAGGCTGGTGAGCAGGRGCCCGCGTTTCGTCGAGGCGATCATCTCCTGCAACGACGCGGAGCCTCCGCCGTCCAGGATCAGATTGTCGATCATCGGGGTGGTCGGGACCCCGGTGGCACGGGCGGACGCGCGGGTCTCCACGAGGGCGGCGAGGGTGCCATCCGAGATCCAGTCGGTGGGCCTCAGCGCCAGTCCGTTGTCGAAGACGCTGGACATCGACGAGGAGGACTGCGCGGTCACGAAGGGGGTCGTCGCGAGTTCCGGGTCGTGCGGATCGCTGGCCAGCCGCAGTCCCGCCGGTCCGATCGCCTCGCCGAGACGCGTGCCGCCGCCGGCCCGGCTGAAGACCGTCCGGCCCTCGGCCGCGTCCCGACCGGCAGCCGTCCAGTACATGTAGATCATCAAATCCGCCACCGCGGAGGGCGGCAGCAGCGTCTCGTACCGGCCGGCCGGCAGTTCCAGCGACCGTTCGCACCAGGCCAGCCGGTCGCGCAGCGCCGCGTCGGTACCCGCGACGTCGACGTCGGTGAAGTCACGGGTCGACTGGCCGTGCCAGACCGAGCCGCCGGGAACGCCGCTCTTGGCGTTCCACTCCACGCTGCCGGTCGGCTGGCTGTACCGCAGCCGCAGCCCCGTCGACGTCCCGAGCCACGTGGTGGTCAGATTGTGCTCGGCGAAGCCGAACAACCGCCGCCCGCCCGCCCGCGCCGCGGCGAACGCCTCCGCGAGGTCCCGGGCGAAGGAGGCGAACACCGTGGTGCTGGTCCGGGCGGCCGGATCGGTGAAGGCCTCGGCCGCGTCACCCGCTGACCCCGCACCCGCCGACCCCGCACCCGCGCCGACGTCCGTCGTGTCCAGCCCGAGCAGGTCCGTGTAGTCCTCGGCATCCTCGGCGTCCCGGGCCGCGTCCTCGGCGGCGCGGACGAGTTCCGCGAGGCCGTCGGCATCGGTGGGATGCGGCAGGTTGGTGGGACGCGCGGTGGGGTGGCCGCCGGAACCGGGGGAGTCGATGGTGGAGGCCGTCCGCACCCCGAACGAGCGGCCGATGACGCTGATGACGGTGATCGACCGATCCCGGCTKGCGCCGTTGGTCGTCAACGTGTTGTTGGCCCAGCGCAGGTTCACCGCGCTGGACTCGGTGGCGATCACTACGCAGCCGTCCGCCTTCGACAGGCCCAGGGCGCGTTCGACGATCTCATGGGCGGTCTCGCGCACCGTGCTTCCTCCGTCGGCTGAGGCTGGTTGCGGTCCGGCCGGCCGGCTCATCGACCGGCCTCTCGGCGAGCATTGAGAATGTTGGTGGCGCGGAACAGAGCCGACGGGCAGCCGTGGCTGACGGCCGCGACCTGGCCGGGTTGGCCCTTGCCGCAGTTGAACGCACCGCCCAGCACGTAGGTCTCGGGGCCTCCCACGGCCTCCAGGGATCCCCAGAAGTCGGTCGTCGTCGCCTGGTAGGCGACGTCGCGGAGCTGGCCGACGATGCGACCAGCGCGGATCTCGTAAAACCGCTGGCCGGTGAACTGGAAGTTGTACCGCTGCATGTCGATCGACCAGCTCTTGTCCCCGACGACGTAGATGCCGCGGTCGACCCGGCTGATCAGCTCCTCGGTCGACGGGCCGCCGGGCGCCGGGAGCAGGGAGACGTTCGCCATCCGCTGGATCGGCACATGGGCGGGGGAGTCGGCGAACGCGCAGCCATTGGAGCGGTCGCCCCCGAGCACGGCGGCATTGCGGGCCGCCATCGCCCGGTCGAGCTGATAGCCGACGAACTGGCCGTCGCGGACGATGTCGAACCGGCGGGTCTGCACGCCCTCGTCGTCGTAGCCGATGGTCGCGAGCCCGTGCAGGGCGGTGCGGTCCCCGGTGACGGTCATCGCCGGGGAGCCGTACCGCAGCGTGCCCAGCTGGTCGAGGGTGACGAAGGAGGTACCGGCGTAGGCGGMCTCGTAGCCGAGCGCCCGGTCGAGCTCGGTGGCGTGCCCGATCGACTCGTGGATCGTCAGCCACAGGTTCGACGGGTCGATGACCAGGTCGTACGGCCCTGGTTCGACTGAGGAGGCCCTGGACTTCTCKGCGAGCAGACCCGGGATCAGATCGATCTCGCTCTCCCAGTCCCAGCAGCCGGCCGCGGGGCCCGCCACCAGCCACTCCCAGCCTCGACCGACGGGCGGGGCGATCGTGCGCATCGACTCGAAGCCGCCCGCGGGATCGACCCGGGTCGCCTCGATCTGGCAGATCACCCGCACCCGTTGCTGTGTCGTCGTGGTCCCGGTCAGGTCGGCGTAGTACTTGTTCTCCATCACCGCGCTGAACCGGCCGTCGACATGGTCGACATCGTGCGCCGCGAACAGCGTCCGACACAGGCCGCCGACCCGTTCGACCCGGTCCCGGGCGTCGACCGCGAACGGATCGGTCGCGTAGGCCGAGACCCAGACCGCGTCGGTGTGGGTCGGTTCCGCGGCGAGTTCGACTGGTTCGGAGTTGAGCGGGGCGGCGACTCGGGCCATCTCGACGGCTTCGCGGGCCAGCCGCGCCGCCTCGTCCGTCGTCAGGTCGACGCCGGCGGCGAAACCCCAGGTGCCGCCGTGCACCACCCGGACAGCCAAGCCCAGCGTCGCGCCTTCATGGCGACTTTCCAGCGAGGCGTCGCGGAACGACAGCGAGGRGTCCTTGAGCCGTTCGACGCGGATGTCGGCGTGCGTCGCGCCGAGATCACGTGCGGTCTGCAGAGCCGCGTCGGCGAGTGCGGTGCGCGGCAGCGCGAGGAACTCGCCGTCGATCTCGTGAGCCGGCAGCCCGGATGAGGCCGAGTCCTGGACGAGGGGTGCCATGTCCCTATCCTGGCCCGTCTGTGCGACGGGTGTCGGGGCGGCATGCCCGGGTGTCGGGGCGGCATGCGGACGCTGTGCATGCGGACGCTGTGCATGCGGACGCTGTGCATGCGGACGCGCTGGGAGCGCGAGACCGGGAGGCGATGCGTGTCCGGATCCGGCCGGGCAGGTATCAACGCGGCGGTCCACCGGGAATCCCCGTCGTCGACCGGGAACCGTCCGGAGGGTATTCGTGGAGAGTATCCGGCCCGGTATGCGGCCCGATCGTGATCGGGACGGACCGGAATGCCCAGGAAGATCATCGTGGTTATGGGAAAAGCCGCTCCAGGACGATCGCGACCCCGTCCTCATCATTCGACACGGTGATCTCGTCGGCGGCGGCCAGTACTTCGGGATGGGCATTCGCGACGGCGACCGCGTATCCGGCCCAGGCGAACATCGGTAGATCGTTCGGCATATCTCCGAACGCGATGACGTCGGCGGCGACCACCCCCCGCCCGGCGGCGAGTTCAGCCAGTGCCACCGCCTTCGACACCCCCGGCCCCGCGATCTCGAGAAGGTCCGCGCTGGAGGTTGTGACGACGGCGTCCACCCCGGCGAGTTCGACGATGGCGTCGTACACTTCCGTGAACGGAGCGCCCCCCCGCCGGACAAGCAGTTTCGTCGCCGGCAGGACGCCCAGCAGCTCCGAGAACTCCGCGACAATCTCCTTGGGATCCGGCCACATCGCCTCGAAGGCGGGTTCCCGGCCGAAGCGCACGCCGCTCTCGACCGCGAACAYCGCGTCGGGAACCGCGGCGCGGATCGCCGCCGCCAGCCGCAGGGCCGTGGCCGATTCCAGACAGCGCTGGCTGACCGGCTCGCCGGAGTCGAGATCGAAGACCAGCGCGCCGTTCGCGCAGATCGCGAGCCCGGAGACCTYGGTCTGGGCGACGACGCCGGCCATCACCCGACTGGGTCGTCCCGTCACGAACACCACGGTCGCCCCGGCGCGTTCCACCCGGCGCAACGCCCCGCGGGTGCGTTCGGACACCGTGCCGTCGCTGCGGATCAGCGTCCCGTCCAGGTCGGTGGCGACGATCGCGGGCGGAAGCACAGTCATCAAGTCAACCAGCAACATGGCGGCCGGTGCAGGGACTCCGGTGCAGGGACTCCGTCGCWTCGGCTTGCCGGCTGGCCGCGGAGCGCGTGTCTGTGGTCGTCGTGTGCCGCTCCGCACCGCGGGCCCGCGGCGCGGAGGTTGTCCGCCCGGTGACGGGTAGCATGCCGAGCATGCTCCCTGCCGATCGGTCCGCCGTGCCATCCGTCGGCGCATCCGATTCGTCGAATGTATCCAACCTGAAAACATTCGACGAACTCTTCGTCGAGCTTGCCGAGAAATGGCGGCGTCGGACACCCGGSTCGGGAACTGTCGCCGCGCTCGATCAGGGCGTCCACCATCTGGGCAAGAAACTGGTCGAGGAGGCCGCTGAAGCGTGGATGGCGGCCGAGCACGAAGGCCGGGGAAGGGCCGCCGAGGAGATCTCCCAGTTGCTCTACTGGAGTCAGCTGCTGATGATTTCTCTAGGCCTTTCGCTGGACGACGTATACTCCCATCTGTGATCGATGTCCTGCCCTTTCTCGTAGACGCTGAGTAGTGATGATGCTTCGTATCGCGGTTCCGAACAAGGGGGCGTTGTCGGCCGCCTCCGGTCAGTTGCTCTCCGATGCCGGCTACCTCGCGCGGCGCGAGGGGAGCGAGCTGGTGATCGCCGACGTCGAGAACGACATCGAGTTCTTCTTCCTGCGCCCTCGGGATATCGCTGTCTACGTCGGGTCGGGTCGTCTCGATCTTGGCATCACCGGGCGTGATCTCCTCCTCGACAGCAGTGCCGCCGCCGAGGAGCTCGTTCCGCTTGGATACGGGTTCGCCACGTTTCGTTACGCCTCTCCGGAGGGGACGCTCGCGGACATCACGGAGCTCGCCGGCAAGCGGATCGCGACGTCGTTCCCCGCGCTGGTCCGAGCCGACCTTGCCGGCCGGGGGGTCACCCCGGGTGACATCGTGACTCTGGATGGTGCGGTCGAGACGGCGGTGCGGCTCGGTGTCGCGGACGCGGTCGCCGACGTGGTCGAGACCGGCCGTACGCTCAAGGCCGCGGGTCTGGAGCTGCTCGGCGAGCCGGTCCTGYGCTCGGAGGCCATCGTGATCGCCAAGAGAGGCGCGGACCTGTCCCCTTCGCATGAGCGTCTGCTGCGCCGGATCCAGGGGGTTCTGGTCGCCCGGCGGTACGTGATGATGGACTACGACGTTCCGACGGCCGTGCTCGACAAGRCATGCGAGATCACGCCGGGCTACGAGTCCCCGAYGATCTCTCCGTTGCAGCGCGAGGACTGGGTCGCGGTGCGGGCGATGGTGCTGCGCGCCGAGGTCAACCGCATGATGGACGACCTCTGGGAGCTGGGTGCCCGGGGCATCCTCGTCTCCGGGATTCAGGCCTGCCGCCTGTAATCCCTGCCACCCGGAGCTACCTGTGCAGGATGAGCGACATGCCCTCGTTGCGGGTAGCGGTGCTGAGGAACTGGCCACGCACCGCGGATGTCACCGTGGTGGCCCCGGGCTTGCGCACACCGCGCATCGACATGCACAGGTGCTCCGCCTCGATGACGACCATCACTCCGCGCGGGTCGAGCACCTCGACGAGGGCGTCCGCGATCTGCGAGGTCAGCCGTTCCTGGACCTGCGGACGACGGGAGTAGAGGTCGACCAGCCGGGCAAGCTTCGACAGGCCCGTGATCTGGCCCTTGCTGTTGGGGATGTAGGCGACGTGCGCCTTGCCGGAGAACACGACCAGATGATGTTCGCACAGCGATGAGAAATCGATGTCGCGGACCAGCACCATCTCGTCGTGACCCTCATCGAAGACGGTGGTCAGGACCTCGGAGGGATCCCGGCCAAGACCCTCGACGGCTTCCCGGTACGCCCGCGCGACCCGGTCCGGGGTCTTGCGAAGACCCTCGCGGTCCGGGTCCTCGCCGATCCCGATCAGTAGCTCACGAACCGCGCGTGCGACTCGGTCGTGGTCGAAGGGACGGACCTGCCGCGGCCTGCCATTGCCCGGCGCCAGGGTTGACGCAGCCGGTCCGTCGCCGTCGGGGTCCGGGATGCCGAAACCGTCCATTCCTGGGGCCTCCGCCGCGGGAGATGATTCACTTCGTCGTTCGCCCGCGGCAGTGGACGCCTCGTCGGAATAAGACGTCAACGGCGTCTCCTCTCGTCGTCGCTCGGCCAGCTTGGCGGGGCCCACGGGTTGGCGATCCTCGGCCCGTCATGGGCCGGACCCTCGCCTCCGGGGGGCGCCGGCGTGCCCTGGCCCTGGGGATAACCGTGCCCCCCGGGGCTGCCATTCCCACCCGGACCACCGACATCCGTGCCGTGCGGTACGCCCCCGCCCGGACCGGACGGGTCGACCCCGGGGCCCGAGCCCGCTGGTGCCCCCGGCACGCCGGCGGGCTGACCGTGACCGCCGGCCCTGTTGCCCCCGGTTCCGTTGCCGCCCGGTCCGCGTCCGGCGGCACCATTACCGTGGCCCGGGTCGTTCACCAGGTCGGCGACATCCGCCGTCAGCAGGCCGAGCTCGGCCGGGGTCTGCACCGGTGGCCGGTCGGAGGGGACGCGACGCCCCACCCCGGTGTAGATGCCACGCACGGGGCGTTTCTGGACCGTCGCGAAGACCTCGGCGACCTCGTCCTTGCTCAGCGTCTCGGTGTCCATCAGCCGCAACACGAGGTTGTCCAGTACGTCCCGGTAGGTCACCAGGATCTCCCAGGCCTCGTCGTGTGYGGCCTCGATCAGYCRGCRCACCTCGATGTCGATCTCACTGGCGACCTCTTCGGAGTAGTCGCGTTGGTGGCCGACCTCCTTGCCGAGGAAGACCTCGCTGTTCTCGGTGCCGAACTTGATCGCGCCGAGCTTGTCGCTCATCCCGTACTGGGTGATCATTGCTCGCGAGATCTGGGTGGCCTTCTCGATGTCGTCGCTCGCCCCCGTGGTCGGGTCGTGGAACACCAGCTCCTCGGCGGTGCGCCCGCCGAGCAGGACGGCGAGGCGGTCGAGCATCTCCGAGCGGGTCGAGAGGTACTTGTCCTCCAGGGGAAGCTGCATCGTGTACCCGAGCGCGCGCCCCCGGGGCAGGATGGTCACCTTGTGCACCGGGTCGGAGTTGGGCAGCGCGTGCGCCACGAGGGCGTGGCCGCCCTCGTGGTAAGCGATGCGCTTCTTCTCCTTGTCGCTCATCGCGCGGGTCTTGCGCTCCGGTCCCGCCATCACGCGGTCGATGGACTCCTCGAGCAGCGCCGACGAGATGAATTTCAGGTTGGAGCGGGCGGCCAGCAGGGCTGCCTCGTTCAGTACGTTGGCCAGATCGGCACCGGTGAACCCGGGGGTCCGCCGGGCGATGACCATCATGTCGGCGTCCGGGCCGATCGGCTTGCCCTTGGCGTGCACCCGCAGGATGGCCTCGCGGCCGAGCAGGTCCGGCCGATCCACGACGATCTGCCGGTCGAAGCGGCCGGGCCGCAGCAGGGCCGGGTCGAGGATGTCGGGCCGGTTCGTCGCGGCGATGAGGATGACCCCGCCCTTGACGTCGAACCCGTCCATCTCGACCAGGAGCTGGTTGAGCGTCTGCTCCCGCTCGTCGTGGCCACCGCCGAGTCCCGCTCCGCGGTGGCGGCCCACGGCGTCGATCTCGTCAACGAAGATGATGGCGGGCGCGTTGGCCTTGGCCTGTTCGAACAGGTCGCGAACCCGGCTGGCGCCGACACCGACGAACATCTCGACGAAGTCGGAACCCGAGATGGAGTAGAAGGGCACCCCGGCCTCACCCGCGACGGCCCGGGCCAGCAGCGTCTTGCCGGTTCCCGGCGGGCCGTAGAGCAGGACCCCCTTGGGAATCTTGGCTCCGATCGCCTGGAACTTGCCCGGGTTTTCGAGGAACTCCTTGATCTCCTCGAGCTCCTCGATGGCCTCGTCCGCACCGGCCACGTCGGCGAACGTCGTCTTCGGCGTGTCCTTGCTCACCAGCTTCGCCTTGGACTTGCCGAAGTTCATGACCCGGTTACCGCCGCCCTGCATCTGGTTCATGAAAAAGAACAGCAGAAGGACGACCAGCAGTACGGGCAGCAGGTTCAGCAGGAGCGAGACCAGGATGTTTCCACGGTCGACCGAGACGTCGTAGGCGACCCGCTTGTTGCGGAGCTCGTTCGCCAGGACGACACCCTGTTCGGTGACATAGGACGACTCGAACTTCTGGCCGTCCTTCGTCTGGATCTGGATGAGCTGCTTCGAATCCTGGATCTTGGCCTTCGCCACCTGRCCTTCGTCGATCTGCTGCTGGACGAAGTTCAGGTCTCGCTTGCCGTACTCACTGGGACCCGAGAGGACGCCCGTCGTGAGAATGATCACGAACAGGACCAGGAGCAGCAGTGGCACCCAGCCGCGGAAGATTCTTCTTGGAGTCATCTGTCTGGAGCACCGGACACGAGCGCTCCACCCTCCTGACGTGTGTGCTGCCCTCGATCGGGATTCCCTTGTGCCGAGGGTACCGCCGGTGCGCGCATCTCACCGCGCGTACATCCGACCAACGGATCGGCGGCCCGCGCTGTTCCGATCGTGGCGGTCTGATGGTGTTCGGTGTTTCGCTCGTGGCGGATGCGGTGACCGAGGGCGTATCCGAGCGGGCGGAAGGCCAGYGGGCTCAGGCCGGGGCGCCCCTCTCGATCGCCGCGGGCGTGAGGGTCCCGACAAACGGCAGGGTTCGATAGTACTCCGAGTAGTCAAGGCCGTACCCGACGACGAACGCGCCGGGAAGATCGAAGCCGACATATCGGACATCCACATCCACGGTGACAGCCTCGGGCTTACGGAAGAGCGCCAGGACCTCAAGCGAGGCGGGGCCGCGTGAGCGCAGGTTCTTCAGCAGCCAGGACAGGGTCAGCCCGGAGTCGATGATGTCCTCGACCACCAGGACGTCCCGGCCCTCGATCGACCGGTCCAGATCCTTGAGGATGCGCACCACCCCAGACGAGGAGGTTGACGACCCGTACGAGGAGACCGCCATGAACTCCATGGTCAGCGGGACCGTCAGCGCGCGGGACAGGTCCRCCATGAYCATGACGGCGCCCTTGAGCACGCCCACGAGCAGGATCYCCCGGCCGGCGTAGTCGGCGTCCACCCTGGCCGCGAGCTCAACGATCTTCGCGGCGATCTCGTCCGAGCTGACCAGGACCTCGGCGATGTCGGGATGCGGGCTGTGCCGGGGGCCGTCATGGGCGCCTCCGGTGTCGGGGGTCGTCGTCGCGGTCTGACTCACCTGGTCGTCCTCCTTGATGTGTGGCGCGGTGACGGCATCCGACCGTCGGGCGGCATCCGACCGTCGGGCGGCGGGGCCGGCTGGCGGCGGTGGAGGAACCACCGGCCCGGTCAGCGTGACCCTGTTCTCCCATCGCCGGGCAAGCACGCCGGTGGGAAGCGGTACCGGCTTCTGCCCGCGCCACCGCGTCACCAGCTCCTCCACCGCCCAGATGTGCTCCGCGCGCAGCGCGGAGGCCGACGCTCCGACGTCGATGGCCGCCCGGCGCAGCAGCCGACCGCGGACCGCCGCGGTGAGCCCGGCCAGCGCGGCGACGTCGAAGGCGACCTCGCCGGTRCACGRCCGGCCACGAGCCCTGACGACCTTGCCGTAGACCTCGGYGGCCATGGCGTCCAAGGCGTCCGCGTCGGCCCGCAGCAGATCGGCACTGCGCGCCAGCGACTCGGCGATGCCCGGGCCGAGCTCCGTCTCCATCACTGGCAGGACCGTGTGACGCACCCGGGACCGGGTGAACGCTGGGTCCCGGTTCGTCGGGTCATCCCACACCTCGAGCCCCTCGGCGAGGCAAGCGGCCCTGGTGTCCGCGCGGCGGATCCCGAGCAGTGGCCGGCTAAGCAGGCCGTCGTCAGCCGACATCCCCCCGAGGGAGCGGGCGCCCGCGCCCCGCGCGAGCCTCAGCAGCACCGTCTCGGCCTGGTCGTCCAGCGTGTGGCCGAGAAGCACCGCCCGGGCGCCGAGCCGGTCGGCGGCCGCCGCGATCGCGGCCCGCCGTGCCTGTCGGGCGATCCCCTCGGAGCGAGCGGTGTGCTCGGTCAGGACCTCCACCGGATCCAGGCCGAGGGCCCGACCCTGGCGGGCGACGCGCTCCGCCCGTTCGGTCGAGCCGGTGTCCCAGCCATGATCGACCGTGACCATGCCGGCCCGCAGGGCGCGGCGGGGGGCGACGAACGCGAGGGCCGCGGCGAGCGCCAGGGAGTCCGGGCCGCCGGAGCAGGCGACCAGCACTAGTCCGCCGGGTGGCAGGTCGGTGACCGCGCGGCGAACCGCCAGCCTGACTGCCGCGACCGCGGGAGTGGGAGATCTCGACGAGAGAACCGTGYGCGGAGCCGGATCGCCCGGTCGGACGTCGCCGGCATGGCCGGTGTGGTCCTCACCGGCGATCGGTGGGGTCACAGCGTCGGCCGGAAGGCGGATGTGGAACAGCCCGGGGAGTCGGCGGCCCCGACGACCCCCGCGGCCCCGACGACCATGGTGCTCACGCCGAGATCGGCGGGCGGCTGCCCAGGACCCGTTGCATCCAGGCGGTGGGATCGACCAGCTCGGCGCGGGTCGGCAGCGCCGCCGGTGACTCCCAGACGGTGTTGAAACCCGTCACCCCGGCCTGCGCGACCACCGCACGCACGAACGCCCCGCCCTGGCGGTACTGCTGCAGCTTGAGATCGAGACCGAGGAGCCGGCGGACGAACCGGTCGATCGGCGATCCCCCGCCGCGGCGACCCTCGAACTTCGTCCGGATGTCGGCGACGGTGGGTACGATCTTCGGCCCCACCGCGTCCATCACCTGGTCGGCGTGGCCCTCCAACAACGTCATGATGGCCTGGAGGCGGTCGAGAACCGCTCGCTGGGCCGGGGTCTGCAGCGCCTCCACGACGCTCGGGCTGTCGGCCTCCCGGTCGAACACCGCCCCGCGCAGCGCGCTCATCGCCGAGCGGACGCGGTCCGCGAGGACGTCCGGATCGAGGTCCGTGGCCTCAATGAACGCGGTGATCTCGGACTCCAGGTGGGTCCGCAGCCACGGCACGGCGGTGAACTGACTGCGATGGGTCTGCTCGTGCAGGCATACCCACATCCGGAAGTCTCGCGGCACGACCCCCATGGCCGCCTCGGYGTGCGCGATGTTCGGCGCGACCAGGCTGAGGCGCCCGACCGACCCCGGCACGTCGGGCGGACCCGGATCGTCCCTCCCGGCCTGGTACTCCTCCGGCGGGAGGAAGACCTCGTACTGGCCCAGCACCTTGCCGGCCAGATAGGCCAAGGCTGTGCCGATCTGGACCCCGGTGACCCGCCGACCGACCGCCGCGGCGAGGTTGCCGCGCTGCTGTTCGGACAGTTTGCCCAGCAACGGGGAGGTCAGCACCCGCAGACCGGCGACGTTGGAGCGGACCCACTCCAGCCGGTCCACCACGGTGATGGGGGTGGCCGGCCCGGCGGGAGTGAGCCGGGTGTAGTCCTCGACGTGCCGCTCGGCCTCGACGGCCAGTCGCCGCAGCTCCGAGACGACCTCGCCGGCCTGCTCCCGCGAGATCTGCGGGCCGGGGCGAACCAGTTTCCTCGCCGTCGTCACGGCGAGTTCCCAGTCGACCAGCTCGGCGTCCACGAATCCGAGCGTACCGGGCTCGCCCGTCGTCTGGGTCCGATCATGAACCGTGCCGAGAACGGGATGGGACGCGCCGGGGCGCCGACGGTCCTGCTCAGGTCGGTGGGCGCGATGCTGCCGGTGGGATCGCCACGGTCGTCGACCGGGCCGGGGTGCATCCGCAGCCGGTGAGCGCCGCGGCTGCCCGGTCGAGGGCGGCCTTGGTGCTGCCCGCCTCCTCGGCGGGCGAGAGGAACGCGAAGAGGAGCAGCCTGCCGTCCGCGTCGACGAGCTGGCCCGCGAGGCTGCTGACGTTGTGCAGAGTGCCGGTCTTCGCCCGGACGTCACCCGCTCCGATGGCGGTGTCGCCAGTGGTGTAGCGGTCACCTAGCGTACCGGAGAACCCGGCTACCGGCAGCCCCGTGAGAATGGTGCGCAGCGCCGGCCGACCGGGGAGGACGGCGGCGCGCAGGATGGCCACAAGGGTCATGGGCATGATCAGGTTTGCGATGGACAGGCCGCTCACGTCGGCCAGTGCCATCCCTGCGACGGGGAGGCCCGCCTCGGCGAGGACGTCCCTCACCGCGCGGGTGGCGCCGGTGAACGAGGCGGGCAGGCCCCTCCGATGGGCGACGAGCCGTCCCAGGCTCTCGGCGAGATCGTTGTCTGACTGGGTGAGCATGCGTTCGACCAAGACCCGCACCGGCGGGCTGTAGACCGCCGCGACCCGTTGTGCGGCCGGGTCCGCCGGGCCGRTGGCCACCGATCCGACGGATACTCCGGCGGTCATGAGCGCCGCGGCGAAGGCCGTGGTCGCGGCGGCGGCCGGGGTGGGGCTGCGCGGTCCGACGGCTTCCGGTGCCGACCGTCCGGCGTCGACCTCCAGCGCCGAGACCGGGGCGACGTCCCCGTCGGTCACGTAGTTGTCGCGCCATCCCGGTGCCCGGTCCGGACCGACGAACAGCCCTCCATCGCCGATCACCCGAGCCGCCGAGGTGATACCCGCGGCCCGGACCTGAGCGGCGAGATCGCTCAGCCGGGCCAGAGCCGGATAGCCGCCGGGCGCGGTGGAGGCGGTCAGGGTCGGATCTCCGCCGCCGACGAGCCACAGTGTTCCGCCTGATGTGCGGGCGTTCCCGCCCGCGGGCGGGCTGTAGACCACGGTGGTCCGCAGCCGGTCGTCGGGGAAGGTGGTCAACGCGGCCGTGGCGACCGCGGTTTTCAACGTGGAGGCCGGTGCCACGGGGATGCGGGACCGGACGTCGAGGAGCACCCGACCCGACTGTGCGTCTATGACGAAGGCCGCGGGCCGCGCCAGAACGGGATCACCCAGCGGGCCGGCGAGGCGGGCCGCCACCGCCGCGGGCTGCGGGATCGGCGCGGCCGAATCGAGACCGCCGAGCACCGCAGCGCCCGCGCGGTCGGACCCGCTGCCGGCGAGTTCCGCGGCTGATCCGGTGGTGGGACCGACGGACAGGGACCCGGCGAGCAGCGCGCCGGCCAGGGCGGTGAGCCCCCCTACCCGGGCGACCGGTGCGGCTGACGTCACTCACCGACACTACGCAACCAGCGGGCGGTCGGCGACGGCGCGGCGGGTGAACCCGGATCCGTCGCCGCCGGCCTGCCCGGCGGTGTCCCGCCGCGACGGGACACCGGGGGTGCGACGGGACACCGGAGGTGTCGTGTCGGCGGGCGGCACTGGTACGAAGAAGGCCCCACCGGGCGTGTCGCCGGTGCCCAGCATGGTTTCGGTGCCCGGGAGATCCGGCGGTGGAAACGTGGTGGTGCCGGTGCGGTTCGGGTGGGAGTGGTTCGGGTGGGAGGCRGCGTCCGCGACACTAGGTGCGCCGTCGTGGGTGTGACGCCTCGTTGTGGTCACTGGGGTGGGTGGCCCGCGCCCCGGGCGGAGCACGTCCACCGCCTGGCAGAGCACGACGTACGGCACGAGCACGACGTACTGCGCCACGAGCACGACGTACGGCACGAGCACGACGTACTGCGCCACGAGCACGGTACGGCTCGAACGAGCACCATGTGACAAACGGCGATCGCTCCGGTGCGGACCGGGCGAAGACGAAGGAGACAGGGAGCGGAGTGGACCTTGAGTTCGATGTGACCATCRAGATCCCCAAGGGGCAGYGCAACAAGTACGAGATGGATCACCACACCGGCCGTATCCGGCTTGACCGGATGCTGTTCACCTCCACCCACTACCCGTCGGACTACGGGTTCATCGAGGGAACCCTCGGGCGCGACGGTGATCCGCTGGACGCCCTCGTCCTGCTGGAGGAGCCGAYGTTCCCGGGCTGCCTGGTGCGGTGCCGGACGATCGGCATGTTCGAGATGACCGACGAGAAGGGGCCGGACGACAAGGTTCTCTGCGTGCCGGTGGCCGACGTCCGGCAGGAGCACCTGYGGGATCTGCGGCACCTGCCGGAGTTCGACCGGTTGGAGATCCAGCACTTCTTCGAGGTCTACAAGGACCTCGAGCCCGGTAAGTCGGTGGAGGGCGCATCCTGGGTGGACCGCAAGGAGGCTGAGCGGGAGATCCTGGCGTCCATCAAGCGGCTGCGCGAGGCGGAGGCCGCGGAGGCGGACGGGCACGACCAGGAGGCCGAACCCAGGTCGGCCTGATCCCTCCGTCCGGCTTGTGGTATCCGTGACGACCTGTCCCACGTCCCAAGCGGGGTGGGACAGGTTCAGGAACCCACGGGATGGGCCCGGGGCGGGAGCCGGCCCGCCGCCGGGCCGGACGTGCCGGCTATGACGGTTACCTGGCGCGTAATGATCGTGCGAGCGGAATCGGGGAGTGAGYCGGAGGCGGGGATTGAACCCGCGACCTATCGCTTACGAGGCGATTGCTCTGCCACTGAGCTACTCCGGCGAACGGCCAGGACCGCACTGGCCCGGGTCGAGTATGCCAGATGCGTGGGCGGGCTCGACCCGGCGGTGGTTCGGTGGCTGTTCGCGGGCCGAGATGCCCGCCGTCGCCCCGGATCCCAGCCGTCCACGGTGATGCCACCAGTGGCGGGCACGGTCTGGAATGCCTCCGTCTCAGGCTGTCATGGCGAGGGATGTGCTATGTCGTCAAAATGGCCCTGAGTCGGCAAATTATCTTCTTTATGTCACATTTAGTTAGTTTTGGGTGCTGCAACACCGTAAATCGCCACCCCCGGTCGCAGTGGTTCCGATGAGGATGCGTAGGGTTTCGCACCATGACCGGGGCCGGAGACGCTGCACCAGCAGCGACGACGCGAGGAGCCTCGCTCCTCGTCGCTGAGGACGATGAGGCATCTCGCATAGCACTTGCGCGCAGCCTGGAGAGATTCGGTTATCGGGTGCTGGAGGCCGCGGACGGCGAGGCCGCTCTTCGGCTCTTCCAGACCACCGAGATCGATCTGGTGGTGCTGGATGTCGCGATGCCCAGGATGGACGGCTTCGCCGTCCTGAGCCGCCTCCGCCAGACCAGCGAGGTTCCGGTGATCATGCTCACCGGGCGGGCCGAGGAGGTCGACCGGGTGGTCGGCCTCGAGTTGGGCGCGGACGACTACGTCGTGAAGCCCTACTCGCTGCGAGAACTGGTGGCCAGGGTGCGCGCCCGGCTTCGCCGACGGCCGGCGGAACCGCCGCCGCAGCGCACCGGGGACGGCAGCGACCCGCTCGTCTACGGAGACGTCTCCATCGACCTGCGGGCCCGCGAGGTCGCCGTCGCCGGGGAGCGCATCGATCTGACCGCGCGCGAGTACGAGCTGCTGGCCTTCCTCGCCCGGCATCCTCGGCGGGTCTTCAGCCGGGAGGAACTCCTCGAGCAGGTGTGGGGCACGCGGTTCCAGGACCCCGCCACCGTCACCGAGCACGTCCGGCGGGTACGAACCAAGGTCGAGGGTCGTCCACCGCAGCGCCGGCTGGTCACGACCCTGCGCGGGATGGGCTACCGCTTCGACCCGTGACGTCCTTCCCGCAGGGCCATCGTTTCCCCTCCTGTCGTCGTTTCCCCTCCTGTCGTCGTTTCCCCGCCGGCTGTAGAGGTGCTGCCCGGGGGGGAGCATCCCGCCAAGCCACCGGGGTGGGCGGTGTCGTGGACCCGCCGGGAGGCGCAGACATCCGCGCGGTCGCACGAGGTCCGGCCCCCGCCGTCGAGAACCACGACCACCTGCTGACGCGGAACATCGTGCCGCACGACCCGGCCCGCACCGTGTGGGGTCGTCGCCCGGTCTCCGACCGCGGGCACGGCTTCGGCGAACTCCTCGTAGAGGGGATGTTCGTAACGCAGGCAGCACATCAGCCGGCCGCATGCCCCGCTGATGCGCATCGGATTGAGGGCGAGGTTCTGCTCCTTGGCCATCCGCAGGCTCACCGGCTCAAAGTCGTTGAGAAAAGTGGCGCAGCACAGGTCGCGGCCGCAGGAACCGATCCCGCCCTGGACCCGGGCGCTGTCGCGGGCGGACAGTTGCCGCAGCTGGACCCGCGCCACCAGCGTCCGGTTGAGATCCCGCACCAGTTCACGGAAGTCGACGCGGCCTTCCGCGCTGAAGTAGACCGTGTAGCCGCCGGTGGCCATCACGTGGTCAACACCGACGATCTTCATCGGCAGGTCATGCTCACGGGCCAGGCGGCGGGCCGCGACACGCGCCCGGGCGCGTCGGCGCCGGGAGACCTGCTCGCGCTGGATGTCGGACGCGTCGGCCATCCCGACGAGCACCGGCAGGTCGCCGATGTCGTCGCTGACCCACTGGGGCGCCCACATGCAGGTGGCGACCTCGGGGCCCTCCTCGGTGGGGACGAGCACCCGGTCGCCGACCCGGGGGCTGCAGGAACCAGGATCGGCATAGTAGAGCTTGCCCCGTGGGGAGAACGCCACCGCGCACATCATCGGCATCCGACCGGTCACCTCCCTGCGCCCGCCGGGTCCCGCCCGGGCGGACCTGGTCGAAGGGCATGTCCGCGTCGCGATCAGGATATGCCCGGCCTTCCGCCCAGACAGGCCATTACGCCGGTTCGTCCCCACCGCCGGTCGCCGGTCGCCGGTTGTCAGGTGTCGCGCAGCGCGAGGGTGAGCGACTCCACCGCGAGCAGTGGGACGAGGCCGGGATTTCTGGCCAGTGACGCCCGGGTCGCGAGGACAGCCTCCAGCCGGCGCAGTGTCTGTTCCGGAGTGCAGGCCGCGGCGTATCCGGCGGCCTCGACGCAGTGATCAGGATGAATCGCGTCGACACCGGCGCCGAGCTGTWGGACCAGGACATCCCGGTACAGCCCCGCGAGGTCCACCAGGGCCCGATCCAGCGCATCGAGGACGGTGCGGCGACCTCGGCTCTTCTGGGTCCGCTCCAGCTCCTTGAGCGCCCCCGCGGCACCCCGCACCACCATCGTCCGGCCCTTGGCCCCCGCCTTCGGGGCCCGCGCGGACCTGGACTTCCCGCCGACCGCCGTGGCACCGACGCCGAGCGCGGTTTTCAGCGCCTCGGTCTCYACCTCGTCGCGTTCCGCATTCGCGGCCTCCGCGTCGGCGTTCGCCGCGCTCACCAGATCGGCCGCCGCGGCCAGGCAGTCACCGACCCGGCCGAGCCGGGCCGGGATACGCAACACCGCCGCCCGGTTGGCCCGGACCCGCTCATCCGAGGCGAGCCGGCGCGCCAGGGCCAGATGACCCTGGGAAGCCCGCGCCGCCGTCTCGGCGACCTGCTCGTTGACTCCCTCGCGAACCAGCGCGTCGCGGACGTCCGTGGCCGAGGGCAGCCGTAGCGCGACCGTCCGGCAGCGGGAACGGATGGTGGGCAGCACGTCCTCCACGGAGGGGGCGCAGAGCAGGAACACCGCCCGATCCGCCGGCTCCTCGAGGRCCTTCAGCAGGGCGTTCGCCGCGGCCTCGGTGAGCCGGTCCGCATCGGTGATCAGCAGGATGCGCCAGCGGCCGGCCGTCGGGGCGCTGGCGGCGTCGCGTACCAGCGCGCGCACGTCCTTCACACCGAGCGAGAGCCCCTCCGGTTGCACGGTTCGCAGATCGGTGGCCGTGTCGGTGAGCACGGTGTGGCAGCCGGTGCACTCGCCGCAGCCCGGCGGCTCGTTCTCGCAGGTGAGGCTTGCGGCGAAGGCGCGCGCCGCGTCCTGGTGACCTGCCCCGGCGGGTCCGGTGAACAGCCACGAGTGCGTCATCCCGGCACGGGCGGCAGCCGGCGCGCCGCCTCCACTCGCGAGCCCGGCACTCGCGGCGGACGCCGCGGCGCTCAGCGCCGCGACCACCGCGTCCTGCCCGACAAGCGTCTCCCAGACCGTCACCGGGCCATCATCCCCGAGCCACGCCGGTCCGGAGCGCGTCGGTCAGAGCACACCGAGCAGGACGGCTGGCCGATCGATGCGGCTGGCCATGAACGAGCGGATCTCGGCGTGGATCTCCTCCGGTGACCGCGTCGCGTCTAGCGGAAGGTAACGATCGGGCTCCTTCTGCGCCAGCCGACGGAACGTGTCGCGTACCCGGCCCTGGAAGGTCAACTTCCCGGCGTCGTCCGCCTCGGCCGGGCCGTCCGGCGGCCCCGGCGGCCCCGGCGGCGGATCAGGATACGCGGTCATCCGCGCGCGGCGCAGGACGATCTCGGCCGGCAGATCCAACAGGACCGTGACGTCGGGAAGCAGCGCGTGCGTCGCCCACTGGGTGAGGACGGACAGCTCGTCGGTGCTGAGGGCCTGGCTCACGCTCTGGAAGGCGATGAACGAGTCGACGTAACGATCGGTGATGACGATCGCTCCCCGGGCCAGCGCGGGTTCGATCACCTGCGCGACGTGTTCGGCGCGGTCCGCCGCGGTCAGCAGCGCCTCGGTCCGGGGGTGCAGCCGTACCGTCGGGTCGAGGAGCAGTTCTCGCAGGCCCGTTCCCAGTGCGGTGCCGCCGGATTCGGAGGTCACCACCACCTCCCGGCCGGAGGAGGCGAGCCACGTTCGTAGCAGCTCCACCTGTGTGCTCTTGCCGGCGCCATCGATGCCCTCGATCGCGATGAACAGGCCGGTGCGGCGGGGACGTGTGGCCGCCGGCCGCCGGCCGCGCAGCGCGTTCCACAGCTCGGGCCAGACCGCGGCTCCGGTCGGGTCGTCCATCTGCCGATAGGAGAACAGGCCGACCGCGACGGCGAGCAGACCGCCGGCGAGCAGGACCGCGGTGACGCCGTCCGCGCGGACGTTGATGTCGCCCCACAGATGGATCCTGTGCGAGCCGATGAGGCCAACCAGGCCGGGCGCGGCGGCGAGCACGAGCAGCAGGTCGATGCGGACCAGCGACTGCACCAGGGCGAAGGTGCGCCCCCGCAGCTCGTCGGAGACCTCGGCCTGGAGCAGGGTGTATCCGGTCACCCAGGCCACGCCGGCGAACGCCCCCACCGCGACCACGAGGATGCAGGCGATGACCAGGTTCGGGATGATCGCGACGATCACCAGGGTGATACCCGCCCCGGTCACGCAGACGCCGAACAGGCGGGTCCGACTGTAGTCGCCGAGCAGCTTGGGACCGGCGGCCATGCCGGCGGCGAGGCCGACGAACACCGCGCCGAAGAGCACCCCGTACGCGGAGTCGCCGCCGCCCAGGATCTCGACGTAGAGCCGGCCGAGGGCGATGACGCAGCCGGCGCCGGCGAACCCGCCCAGGATGCCCACGACGAGTCCGCGGACCAGTTTGTCCTGGCCGACGTAGCGCCATCCCTCGGTGATGGAGGCCAAGAACCCGGGCTCGGGGCCGGTCTCCGGCCGCGCGGCCCGTCCGATGCCCTTCAGTCCCCAGATCACGATTGCCGAGCCGAGGAACGTCGCCGCGTTGAAGTACAACGCGAGGTCGACCGAGGAGTCATGGAAGAACGACACGCTGGAGCCGAGCGTCCGTGAGATCGTCGCAAGCATCGTGAAGATCGTCGCGGCGATCGGGGCCGTGCCGTAGGTCATGATCAGACTGAGGGTGTTGGCGGYCGCGAGCCGCTCCTTGGGCACCAGGTGCGGGACGCTCGCGTCCTTCGCCGGCGCCCACACCAGGGTGACCGCCTCCACCAGGAACGATGCGATGAGCAGCCACTTGAGCGTCCCGATGATCGGGATCGACATGAACAGCCCGAACCGCATGACGTCCGTCACGACCATGGTCAGCCGGCGGTCCAGCCTGTCGGCGAGGGCACCGGCGAGTGGGCCCAGGATCAGGGCCGGCATCAACCGGACGATCAGCAGCGAGCCGATGGCGTACGCCTGCCCGGAGAAGCTCTCCTGGAGCTGGGTCACCAGTGCGGTGGTTGCCAGCAGACCCATCCAGTCACCCAGGCTGGACAGGCTGAGCTGAATCCACATCCGGCGGAACGCGGGGATCCGCAGGACGGCCCGGATGTCGCTGTCGCCTCCGGCGGCGATGGTGGACGGCATTGGCGGCGAGGGAACCGTCGTCACCGGATGCCTGCTCGGCGAGCGGCGGACCCGCGGTCGCCGGACGGGCCAGGGTGGGCGCCGCCCGGCGTCCCGAGATCCGGCTGCATGGTCGGTGGCCACAGGGTCTCCTCCGGACGTCTCGACCGGGGTGGTGGACCTGCCGGTCACATTGGACGACTCTGCGTTACCAGATGTGGTCTCCGTGTCGCCGATGGTGAACGCCGTAACCTCGGAAACCACCCGGGGCGCGTCCGCTTCTCCAGGTTCTCCAGGGCTCCTACCGATCGGCAGCGCCATCAGTCCGTCCGGCGGGTGCCACTGGACGACGAGCTACCGGAGTCATCGGAGCCATCGGAGCCGCCGCCGTCGTCCGTCACCGTCCGGGCGGTCTTGGACCTGGTGGTGCCGGTCTTCGCGGTGCCGGTCTTCGCGGTGCCGGTCTTCGCGGTGCCGGACTTCGCGGTGCCGGACTTCGCGGTGCCGGACTTCGCGGTGCCGGACTTCGCCGTACCCGGCTTGGCCTTGGTGGTTTTCGGGCCGGTCTTGGCGGTGCCGGCTTTCGCGGTGCCCCGGGCAGGACGCTTCGCGGTGGCCGGTCCGCGGGCCCGACGGTCTGCCAGCAGCTCCGCGGCACGCTCATCGGTGATCGTTTCGACCGTGTCGCCCTTGCGCAGACTGGYGTTGGTCTCACCGTCGGTGACGTAGGGGCCGAACCGGCCCTCCCGCACCACCATCGGTTTGCCGCTGGCCGGGTCGGTCCCGAGCTCGCGCAGCGGCGGGCTCTGCGCGGCCTGGCGCCGACCGCGGGCCTTGGGCTGGGAGAGCAGCGCCAAGGCCTCGTCCAGGGTCACGGTGAACAACTGATCCTCAGATTCYAACGACCGACTTTCGGCACCCTTCTTCACGTATGGGCCATAGCGGCCATTCTGGGCGGTGACCTCCTCCCCGTCATCCCCCGCACCCAGAATGCGCGGAAGGGTGAGCAACCGCACGGCGTCGTCGAGGGTCAGCGTCTCCAACGACATGCCACGCAGCAGACTGGACGTGCGCGGCGGGTCAGTGTCGGTGGTGACGTAGGGGCCGAAGCGACCCGCCTTCGCCGTGATGGTCGCCCCCGACGCCGGGTCGATTCCCAGCATCCGGTCGCCACTGGGCGCGGCCAGCAGCCCCAGCGCTTTGTCGACGGTGAGTTCGTCCGGTGCGAGATCGTCCGGCACGCTGGCACGGCGCTCCCCGTGCTGGACGTAGGGGCCGTAGCGGCCCACCCGGACGACCAGCAGGGTGCCGTCGTCGGTCTCGCCGAGGGGGATCGAGTTCACCTCGCGGGCGTCGATCTCTCCGAGCCGCTCATTGACCAGGTGCTTCAGTCCGTCGGCGGCCGGGTCGGTGCCGTCGCCGGTTCCGAAGTAGAAGCGGGTCAGCCAGTCGGTCGAGGCGGCCGTGCCGGCGGCGATGTCGTCGAGGTCGTCCTCCATCGTCGCGGTGAACCGGTAGTCGACCAGCCGGGTGAAGTGGTCCTCCAACAGGCCGACGACGGCGAACGCGACGAAGCTCGGCACCAGGGCCGAGCCCTTCTTCCACACGTAGCCGCGGTCCTGGATGGTGCCGATGATCGAGGCGTAGGTGGACGGCCGACCGATCCCGAGCTCCTCGAGCGTCTTGACCAGGCTGGCCTCGGTGAAGCGCGCCGGCGGACTGGTGGTGTGCCCGCGGGGGGTCAGCGAGCGGGTGGTCAGTGGGTCGCCCTGCCGTACGTCCGGCAGCCGCCGCTCCCGGTCCTCCAGTTCCGCGTCTGGATCGTCGGCGCCCTCGACGTAGGCGCGCAGGAAACCGGGAAAGGTGATGACCTTCCCCGATGCCGAGAACTCGGCGTCCTCCCCAGCGGACGAGGTCGCGCCGAGCCGGATCGTGGCGCTCGTGCCGCGGGCGTCCGCCATCTGGCTGGCCACCGTCCGCTGCCAGATCAGCTCGTAGAGCCGGTAGGAGTCGACGTCGAGCTCGCCACGAACCTCACCCGGGGTCCGGAAGTGGTCCCCGGCGGGTCGGATGGCCTCGTGGGCCTCCTGCGCGTTCTTGACCTTCTTGGCGTACGTGCGGGGGCGTGCCGGCACGTACTCCGGCCCGTACAGGCTCGCCGCCTGCGCGCGGGCCGCGGTCAGGGCGGTCTTGGACAGGTTCGTCGAGTCCGTCCGCATGTAGGTGATGTAGCCGTTCTCGTACAGCCGCTGCGCCACCTGCATCGTGCGCTGGCTGGAGAAGCGCAGTTTGCGGCCGGCCTCCTGCTGCAACGTCGAGGTCATGAACGGTGGGTACGGCGAACGGCGGTAGGGCTTGGTCTCCACCGAGCGCACCGTGAATGCGGCGTCGGCGAGCCGCTCGGCCAGCGACCGGGCGGTGGCCTCGTCCAGCCGCGTCACCCCGGAGGAGACGAGCTGCCCCGTCGGGGAGAAGTCACGACCCGTCGCGATCCGGTTGCCGTTCAGGGCGATCAGGGTTGCMGGGAGCGGGGTCTTCTCGACCCCGTCGCCGCGGATGGACCCGGCGCCGGGTCCATCCGGCCCGGATCCCGGTGTGCCGTCCGCGCCCGACCACGCCTGGCGGGCGACGGTCGCCCCGAACAGGCCCTCGATGTTCCAGTACTCCGCCGAGTGGAACCGCATCCGGGCACGTTCCCGCTCCACCAGGATGCGGGTCGCCACGCTCTGGACCCGGCCCGCCGACAGCCTCGGCATGACCTTCTTCCACAGCACGGGAGAGACCTCGTAGCCGTAGAGACGGTCCAGGATGCGACGCGTTTCCTGAGCGTTGACCAGGTTCTTGTCGATATCGCGCGGATTGTCGACGGCCCGCTGGATCGCCTGGGGGGTGATCTCRTGGAACACMATCCGCTTGACCGGCACCGTCGGCTTCAGTGTCTGGAGCAGATGCCAGGCGATGGCCTCGCCCTCGCGGTCCTCGTCCGTCGCGAGGTAGAGCTCGCTGGCGTCTTTCACGAGCGCCTTGAGCTTGCTGACCTGCGGTTTCTTGTCCGGYGTCACGATGTAGAGCGGTTCGAAGTCGTTGTCGACGTCGACGCCGAGCCGAGCCCACGGCTTGCCCTTGTGCGCGGCCGGGACATCGGCGGCACTGCGCGGGAGGTCACGGATGTGCCCGATACTGGATTCGACCTGCCACCCCGGACCGAGATAGCCGGCGATCGTCTTCGCCTTCGCCGGCGATTCCACGATCACCAGGCGGTTGCCCGGGCCGGAGCCGGTGGCGCGGCTGCCGTGGGCGCCGGTGGCTCCGCCTGAGCCGTTCGCCGAATGGCCAGCCTCCGTTCGCCCGTTCGCCGTCCGGCTGGTGGCGCCGGCGGGTACGTCGGCCGATGCCTCGCTCGAGCCGGTCTCCGGCGGGAGCCCGGCCTCGGTGGGCTCGGCGACCGGTGCGGATGACCGCGCGGTCGCCCGTGTCGTCGTCTT
The DNA here is from genome assembly GCF_001756285.1 of Frankia sp. CgMI4. Taxonomy (NCBI): domain Bacteria; kingdom Bacillati; phylum Actinomycetota; class Actinomycetes; order Frankiales; family Frankiaceae; genus Frankia; species Frankia sp. CgMI4. The sequence goes on along the minus strand of NZ_MAQZ01000002.1, from coordinate 100,222 downwards.
CGTGCGCGCTGGCACTTCTCTCCTCGGTGCGACGTGCTCGTTTTAGTGCTCTGTGGGGCGAAAGCGTAGGTTGCTTCTACGGAGCGTAGGTCTCGAACATGGCGGATGTTGCGGAGGCGGAGCGCGTTACTGGATCTGGCGGGGGCGGCGCGGGTGTCCGGCGGACGGTGGTCGTGCGGGCGGCGGCCGTCGGAGTGAGAGCGGTGCCTCGCAGCACCGTACGCCGCCATTCCGTCTCGCGGATCCTCCCGTCCGGGTATGGCGACCGTAGCCCGACGCTCACCCACTGCTTCCCCGATCCGACGTGGGTGGCACGGATGGTCCGCTGGCGCATCACCCGGCCCACGGGCGGTACCCGATCCCGATTCCGAGGTTCCATCGGTTCTCGAGGTTCCATCGGTGTGAAACAGCGCCGCCGACCCGCGTGGCCTCGTGCGAGCCGCGGGGGTCGGCGGTGGCGGAGCGATGTGGGTCAGGCGTTGATCTTCTCGCTGGGAGCCGGTGTCGGTTGTGTCATATCGGGCACATCGTTGATCATTGAGCTCCGTCGTCTGGAGATGATGATCACGGCTGCGATGGCGGCGAGGGYGGCGAGGGCGACACCGATGCGCAGCCCCGTGTTCTCGTCCGCGCCCACCGAGTACTTTACGACCGTCGGAGCGATCAGCAGGCTGACCAGATTCATCACCTTGAGCAGCGGGTTGATCGAAGGGCCGGCGGTGTCCTTGAATGGATCTCCCACGGTATCGCCGATCACCGTGGCCGCGTGGACCTCCGAGCCTTTTCCGCCGTGGTGGCCGTCCTCGACCATCTTCTTCGCGTTATCCCAGGCCCCGCCGGAGTTCGCGAGGAACACGGCCATCAGCACGCCGCCGGCGATGGCGCCGCCGAGGAACGCACCGAGTGGCGGGTATCCCAGGCCGAAACCGACCGCGATTGGGGCGAGAACCGCCAGCGTTCCCGGTGTAATCAGTTCGCGGAGCGAATCGCGGGTGCAGATGTCGACGACCGCACTGTAATCCGGCTTCTCGTCGCCGGTCATKATTCCAGGCCTGGACCGGAACTGGTTGCGTACCTCCAGGACGACCCGCCCGGCCGCGCGGCCCACCGCATTGATCGCGAGCCCGGAGAACAGGAAGACCACGGACGCACCTATGGTGAGCCCGACCAGCGCGTCGGGGTAGGCGATGTTCAGGCCGCCAACGATGCCCCGACCCGCCTCGGGCAGCGCTCCGGCGTCGCGGAGAGCCGTCGTGACGGTGTCGGTGAACGAGCCGAACAGCGCCGAGGCGGCGAGCACCGCGGTGGCGATCGCGATGCCCTTCGTGATCGCCTTGGTGGTGTTGCCGACGGCGTCGAGCGAGGTGAGGATGGCCGCACCCGCCTCGTCCATGTCGCCGGACATCTCGGCGATGCCCTGTGCGTTATCGCTCACCGGCCCGAAGGTGTCCATCGAGACGATGACACCMACCGTCGTCAGCAGACCGGTCCCCGCCAGCGCCACCGCGAACAGCGCGATCGTGACGCTGCCGGAGCCGAGCAGGTAGGCGCCAAAGATCGCGGCACCGATGAGCAGCGAAGAATAGACCGCCGACTCCAGACCCACCCCGATTCCGGCGAGGATGTTGGTGGCTGGTCCGGTGAGCGACGCCTTTGCGATGTCCCGCACCGGCCGGCGGCCGGTCTCGGTGAAATACCCGGTTAGCAGCTGAATGGCGGCGGCGAGCACGATCCCGATCAGGACCGCGCCGATCGCGATCACTCGTGGATTACCGGACTGGGTGCTTCCCTGCATCCCGGGGAAATCGGCGAAGCTCGTCGGGAGGTAGAGCAGTGAGACGGCGACGACGCCGATCGCGGACACCACCGCGGAGATGAAGAAACCCCGGTTGATGGCGGACATTCCGGTGCGGTCACCGGCCCGCGGCGACACCGCGAAGATTCCGATGACCGCGGTCACAACCCCGACCGCCGGGATGAGCAGGGGGAACACCAGGCCGCGTTCGCCGAACGCCTCGACCCCGAGAATCAGCGCCGCGACGAGCGTCACCGCATAGGATTCGAACAGGTCGGCGGCCATGCCGGCGCAGTCGCCGACGTTGTCGCCGACGTTGTCGGCGATCGTCGCGGCGTTGCGGGGATCATCCTCGGGAATCCCCTGTTCCACCTTGCCGACCAGGTCCGCCCCGACATCGGCGGCCTTGGTGAAGATCCCTCCGCCTACTCGCATGAACATCGCGAGCAGAGCGGCGCCGAATCCGAATCCCTCCAGGACCTGGGGGGCGGTGTCCCGGAAGACGAGGACCACGGCCGCCGCCCCCAGGAGTCCGAGACCGACGGTGAACATCCCCACCACCCCCCCGGTGCGGAAGGCGATGCGGACGGCGGCTCGTTCCCCTCGGGTCATGGCGGCGGCGGCAGTGCGGGTGTTGGCCCGGGTCGCCAGCGACATCCCGACGAATCCGACCAACGCGGAGAAGATCGCACCGACCACGAAGAAGATCGACCGACCGATCTTCGCTCCAGTGTTCTCGGCTGGCAGGAGCAGCAGTACGAAGGGGATGACGACGACGAATCCCGCGAGTGTGGTGAACTGCCGTCTGAGATAGGCGGCGGCGCCCTCCTGGACCGCCCGGCCGACCTCCACCATCCTCGGGGTGCCTGGACTCGCCGCCAATACCTCACGAACCAGATAACCGGCAACAAGCAATGCGAGGGCTGCGACTATCGCCACACCGGCGACCAGGCCGAGGGCTCTGCCGCTAAGGTCAATTCCAGAGCCCTCGGCCTGTAGGGCTTGGATCGAGGACATGGCTCCTCCCGGTCTGCTCTGTGCGCCCTCCGTGAGGGTGCCGGTGCTCTCGGGCGCCCTTTCGGCGGTCGCCACGGCATCGAGACGGTCACGGCCACGCGCCGCATCCGGCGGCGCTTTGGGCGAGATCGGTCGGTTCTTCCCATTTCCAAGCATCTGACCGGTCTCACGGGGAGCACCAAGGGAATCACGGATGGTTGGATCAGCCGTCCATGAGATGCGGCGGAGTCTATCCACACGTCTGTGACGTGCGCTCGTTTTTCAGCAGCGGCGGCCCGGGTCGCGTGCTCTCGGGTACCTCTCACCGCCCCGGCGATAATCCGGAAACGGATCGATTCAGGAATATTCGGCATAAAAAGATCGCTCGTGCTGTTACTGACATGRCAGACTGGCGCCGTGGCTCCACCTCCATGTCAGGTTCCATGTGCCCCACCTTCGGAACCTGGCGCGGGGCACATGGCGGCACGGTCGGAGGCTGGAACAGTCGCCGGGCCCAGGCAGGGAGACCGGAGAGGTCCTACACCGCGGATTCGCAGGGGTCCGATGTGGCGCCGGTGTGCCAGGTCATCGCGACAACCGTACCCACGCCGTCGGGGCCACGCCTGATCTCGATCTCGTCGACGAGTCCCTCGATGAGGGCGAGTCCGAGCCCCGGTGGGAAACCAGAGTTGTCCGCCGAGGGATCGTCGTCCGCYGGTTCCGCCCAACCCGGCGGCTGAGTCGACTCGGATCCGAGTTCGAGCAGGGTGGTCGCGGTGACGAGGCCACCGTCCGGACCGGGGGCGACCTCGTCTCCGGTCCGGCCGCAGTCGGCCACCGTGATGGTGAAGGAATCGGCGCCATCGGTGAGCGCGACATGCACCGGGGCCTGCGGCGCATGCCTGCGGTTGACGCGCACCGCTCGGGTGCATGCCTCCGTCACCGCAAGTTTGATCTCGTCGGCCGCGCTGACCGGAACTCCCGCGCGCCGGCTGACCGCCGTCGCGATCATCCTGGCGGTACGAACGTGCCCGTTCAGTGCAGCGAACCGCAGCTCAACGGTGGGCATACGGCGGGCCTGCCTTTCGCGAAAGAGTGATGTCCGGCTCAGTCGCTGGCGGCAAGGGCTTCCTCGATGGAGGAGTGGATGGGGAAGACCTTGGTCAGGCCGGTGATCCGGAAAATCTTCAGGATGCGCTCCTGAGTGCAGACCAGACGCAGCGAACCCTCGTGCGCACGCACCCGCTTGAGCCCGCCGACGAGGACCCCGAGGCCCGTCGAATCGAGGAACTCGACGCCTTCCATGTCGACGACGAGGTGGTATGACCCCCCGGACACGAGATCGATGAGCTGCTCGCGAAGCTTCGGCGCGGTGTAGACGTCGATCTCGCCGCCCACCACCACGACCGTGTGGTTGCCTTCCTGGCGTGTCGTGAGGGACAGGTCCACGGATCCTCCTTGTGTGCCTCCGGCCGTCCCGTGCTTCGGGCGACCGACATCACGGCGCCATTACCCTCCCACGAGGAGGATCAATCCGGTGTGCCGCGACACAGATCGCGGGTCCGGTGTTGCGGCATCGCCGGYTGATGACGTCTGATGAAATGTATCCCCGATCTTGGCGCTCGTGTGGGGGTCGACCGACTGCATCGGCGGTTTCGGCGCAGCTGGTCCCGCGGGGACACTCCGTGGTCCGCCTGTCGTCTTGTCATCGGCCTCGCTGTCCGTAGCCACGCCGAGATGATCCCCGGCCCGGGGGCCCGGGGGCCCGAGAGGGCGATGTTCGGGGGGTTCGTCCGGCTGAGGGGCGCCGTGACCGCGTCGAGACGCATATCCTCGATCGTCGTGGGCTCGCCGGTGGATGTCGACGGCGCGGACACGGTCCTTGCCGGGCTGCGCCGCGACGTGCGACGAGCGCGGTGCATGACGCACATCGAGCGTGTCCCGGCTCGGGACGGCTGCCCGGCGCCATGGCCGGACTGGATCGATCCGGTCCTGCGGGGACGGTGGACGGCCGCCGGGATCGCGAGCCCCTGGAGCCACCAGGCGGCTGCCGCCGAGGCCGCATACGCCGGGCGCAGCGTGGTGCTGGCGACCGGCACGGCCTCGGGTAAGTCGCTTGGCTATCTGATGCCGGTGCTGTCCCGGCTGCTCGCCGAGCCCGGTGCCCGGGCACTCTACCTGGCGCCCACGAAGGCGCTGGCCCACGACCAGCTCAGAGCCGTGCGGTCGCTGCGGCTCACCGGTATCCGGGCCGCCGCGTTCGACGGGGACACGCCGGCGGCCGAACGGGACTGGGTCCGGGCGCATGCCGGCCTGGTCCTGACCAACCCCGACATGCTCCACCGTGGCATCCTGCCCTTCCACCGGCGGTGGACCCAGTTCCTGCGCGRCCTGCGTTACGTCGTCGTCGACGAGTGCCACGGCTACCGAGGGGTGTTCGGCGCACACGTGGCCGCGGTGATCCGCCGGCTGCGGCGGATCTGCGCGCGCTACGGGACCGATCCGGTGTTCCTGCTCGCGTCCGCGACCGTCGCCGATCCCGGGGTCTCGGCCGCACGGCTCACCGGCGTGGAGGTCGAGGTGGTCGACGTTGACGGATCTCCGCGGGGGCCACTGGACTTCGTGCTCTACGAACCTCCGCTGCTCACGACCGGGCAGAGCTCGCCGGACCGGGAGGACCCGACCTCCGCGCCCGGCCCGGGCGAGAACGGCGCCCCCGTCCGCCGGTCGGTGACCGCCGAGTCCGCGGACCTGCTGACGGACCTCGTCGCGGACGGTGTGCGCACCCTGGTCTTTGTCCGCTCGCGACGGGCCGCCGAGGTGGTGGCGGTGACCGCCCGCCGCGAACTCGGTCGGATCGCCGCAGACCTCGCCGACCGGGTGGCGGCGTATCGGGCCGGCTACCTGCCGGAGGAGCGACGGGCCCTGGAGGAGGATCTCCGCTCGGGCGCCCTGCTCGGGGCGGCCGCGACGTCGGCACTCGAGCTCGGGGTGGACATCAGCGGGCTGGACGCCACCGTCACCGCCGGTTTTCCCGGCACGCTCGCCTCGCTCTGGCAGCAGGCCGGACGCGCCGGGCGGGATGGCCGGCGATCGCTGGCCGTGCTGGTCGCCCGGGACGATCCGCTTGACACCTACCTGGTGCATCATCCCGAAGCCGTCTTCGGACGGCCGGTGGAGGCCAGCGTCTTCGACCCCGACAATCCCTACGTGCTCGCTCCGCACCTGGAGTGCGCCGCGGCCGAGCTGGCGCTGACCGAGGCGGATCTGGCGTTGTTCGGACCGACCGCTGCGTTCGCCGTCAACGACCTGGTCCGCCGAGGCCGGCTGCGCCGCCGGCCCACGGGCTGGTTCTGGACGCAACGGGCCCGGCCGGATGTGGACATCCGAGGGGCGGGAGGACCACCGGTTCGCATCGTCGAAGYGCGGACCGGTCGGCTTCTGGGCACCGTGGACGCCGCGACCTCGCACACGACGGTGCACGCTGGCGCGGTCTATCTCCACCAGGGATCGAGCTTCGTGGTCGAGGACCTCGACCTCGAGGAATCCGTCGCGTTCGTATGCGAGTCGGCGCCGGAATGGACGACCACCGCGCGTGACCACACCGACATCAGGGTGGTGGAGTCGTCGCGATCCCGGGTGCTGCCCGACGTGGAGGTGCACCTCGGCGTGGTCGAGGTCACCAGCCAGGTCGTCGGATACCAGCGGCGGCTGATCGCRACGGGCGAGGTACTCGGGCAGGAGCCTCTCGATCTGCCGCCGCGTCAGCTGCGGACCCGGGCCGTCTGGTACACGCTGTCCGACGACCTGCTTGCCCGAGCCGCGATCGAGCCTGCGGATGTCCCCGGTGCCGTCCACGCCGCCGAACACGCGGCGATCGGTCTGCTCCCGCTGTTCGCGACCTGTGACCGTTGGGATATCGGCGGTGTCTCGACCGCGCTCCATCCGGACACCGAACGCACCAGCGTCTTCGTCTACGACGGACACGCCGGCGGGGCGGGTTTCGCTGAACGGGGATTCCTCCGAATCGGTGCCTGGCTGGCTGCGACCCGGGACGCGATCGAAGCGTGTGAGTGCCCGGCGGGGTGCCCGTCGTGCGTCCAGTCGCCCAAATGCGGAAATGGCAATGAGCCGCTCGACAAGGCGGCTGCCTGGCGGCTCCTCGCCGCGGTGACCGCCATGATCGGCTAGCCCCGTGACCACTTCGCCGCGGCGTGGTTYCCCCGCGACCGGACCCGGGTATGTCGACCAGATCGGCTTTTCTCCGTCGTTTATACCAACGTCCATGGTTCTGGAGGTCTCGGTGGTAACCGTCGGTGTCGTGCTGTTGCTGGTGGCTGGAGTTCTCACCGCGGATCTCGTGTTGGAGAACAGCGGTCACACCGAAGTCCTGATCATGGGACAGATACTCTCGTTCGACACCTGGGGCCTGTTCGTCCTCGGCCTGGCCACGGGAGTGCTGGTAGCGGCCGGCGTGCAGCTCTTCCTGCAGGGCCTCGCGCGGGATCGCCGCCGCCACCGGATGGAACGCCAGCGCGCCCGGGAGATGGAGGCGCTGGTGCGTTCCGCGCCGGCCGCGCCGGCCGCTCCGCCCGCGCCCGCCACCGGCGGCCCCCGGTCCGTCGAAGCCGCCACCGGCGGGGCGCGAACCCGGACGGCCCCGCCCGAGGCGCGCCCGGCGGCCGCTCCGATGCCCGCGGCCGTCCCCACCGCGGCGTCCTCGGGCCAGATCATCACCCATCCCCACCGGGGCGACCGGATCGTCGCCCGCGTCGCTGATCTGCGGCGCCGTGACAGTGGCGGTGATGCGGCGAGCGGCGCCGCCCAACCTCGCGAGGGCGTCCGTTCCGGAACCGGGTCGTCCACGCCGACCGGGAAGTAGACACCCTCCGCTCCTCCCCACGGCCCGGCACGGGCGCGGGCGGACAGCTCCGGGAGCGGGCCGAGTACCGCCGGTAGGCGCGCGAGGACCGTCACCTCGACGGCGTTGCCGTCGACCCGGCAGGCTGCCAGCCGCGCCCCGTTGGCTGCGCTGACCTCGTCGGCCCGCGCGCACACCGTCCGCTGGTCGGCGGGCGGCATCGCAGCGGCCGCGAGGGCGGCGAGATCCGCCGCTCCAGCGGCCCGCTGCCGGACCGCGCTGATCACCGTCACGGTGAACGCGACGCTCACCAGCGAGAGCAGCGCGAACAGGACGGCCAGCAGCCATACCGTCGCGGACCCCGCATCGGGGGCCGCGACGGACGGCGCTACCCCCGGCTTGACGGTCGGCAGCGTCCTCAGCCGGCGCGCCCCGCTCACGGCACCATCCGGGCCGGGCATCCGGTGGGGGCATCGGACGGAAGATCGACCGTCGCCTCGACGGGGGTGACGGCCCGCGCCGCCACCTCGATGCCGGGAACCAGCCGGCTGACGCCGATGCCACCGACGTGCACCGACACCTGTACCTCGAGCCGACCCGCGCCGCGGTGCAGCGTCACGGTGGAGCCGACGGGTGCCGCCTGGATCACCATGGTGTGCACGGCCGAATCCGGCTCCCCCCTGGCGGCCAGGCGGGCGCCGATGCGTGCCGCGTCGGCGCATCGGGTCTGGGCCGCGACGGCACCGAGCATCCAGGCAGCCAGGAAGAAGACGACGAACAGTGAGGGCAGGCCAATCGCGAGCTCGGCGGTGGCCTGGCCGCGGTCCGACCCGCGGACGGATCTCCCACGTCGGTGGGTCACCGGCCGCGGCGGCCGCTGGGAGGAGCGCACAGGCATCACGGCCGCGCTCAGAACGCCACGGTCAGCGCGCGCTGCACCACCGAGGAGACCAGCGACCGGGTCGCGGAGCTCGATACCACCGCGTAGAGGACGCCGGCGAACGCCACGGCCGCAAGCGTGCCGACCGCGTACTCGGCGGTGGACATGCCGTGGTCGCGGGCCTGGACGGCCGGGCGCCACACGCTGAGAAGCCGCCGGGACACCGGCCATCGCGACAGGCGTCGGCACGAGGAGCGGGCTGCCAGGAACATGAGAACTACCTCCGGGACGGGGGAGGATCGGGATCGAGCGATGGGTCAGACCTGGGCGCTTGGCGCCGCGGTGGCAGCTGGATGATCGGGACTTCAGGCCGGCAACAGCGCGGGGACGGATCCGAGGACCATGGGGACCACTCCGAGCAGGAGAAAGGCGGGAAGGAAGCACAGGCCCAGGGGCGCGACCGCCAGGACACCTGCCCGACGAGCCGCGGCGATGCTCTCCGCGTGGGCTTCGTCCCTGGCACGATCGGCCAGTCGGGTGAGAGTGGCGGCGAGCTTCGCCCCGGACATCTCCGCGCGATCGAGCGCCATGATCGCTGCCCGCACCATCCTGGCCCGCCGGGACGGCGGCGTCACGCGGCCGCGGCGAGCCCATCCGGGCAACCGGTCGGTGAGTCGGGGAGCATGACTCGCGGCCACCAGTCGCTCGCATGCGGCGCCCACCGTGGCGCCCGCCGCGAGTGCATCGCCCACGGAGCACAGTTCCGCGCCCAACACGCCACCGGTGGCGGCGCCGACGGCCCGCGCCGCCGACATAATGGTTTCCCCGCTGCGTAGACACGCCGCGATCAGGTCCAGGGCCAGGGGAAAGTCGGCGAGGAACCGGTTGTGCCCCGCCACGGCGGAGGTCGGGGGCGCGAGGCCCGTTGCATCCACGGCCACCGGCTCTCCCCGTCGCTCCACGCCGTCCGCCAAGCGGCGAAGCCAGCGGACTCCGACCAGGTCGGCGAGCCCGCCCACGAGCAGGCATCCGATCCCCGCCGGCGTGCCCAGCAGCACCGCAATCGGCGCTGCTCCCGCGAGCGACCCCAGGACGATTCCGGCCAGCGGAAGCGAGGCCACCAGCCGTCCGGATGACCGGGGCCCGGCCAGTGCCGAGGTCAGCTCGCCCGCCCGCACCGCGTCGGCGCGGGCGACCGCCGCGAGCATCGTCGCGACGGGCGCCAGCCTTGCGCCGACGGCCGCGCAGACCTGGTAGGCGACTCCGAGCTGCCGCAGTGATGACGCCTCACTGCGGCACAACAACGCACCGGGCTCCTCCGTCCGGTCGAGCGCGGCACCGAGCTGGTCGATGGGCAGCCACGCCGATCGTCCCGCCGGTGCCGCAACGAGTTCGTCGATGCCGCCCGCCGCCCGGCGTAGGGCCTCGAGCTGGGGTGCGCCGGCGTCGAGCTCGGCCGCGAACGCGGCGAGGAGGTCTTCCGCGGACTGRCGGACCGCCACCTGCCTGCGCCGCTCCAGTGACCGCCGTCGCGCCCGGGCGAGACAGCAGAGCAGCACGGCCATGACGCCCGCAGCCACCGGTCCGGAGGTCAGCGTGAGCAGGACGGCACCGAGGACCAGGCCGATTCCTGAACCGATCATGGTTCCGGTCCTCGGCCGGGTGACTGCGATGGTTGCCGGGACGGTCCCCACGCGCTCGAGTACGGTCATGCTCGCCTCCGCACCTGCGACCCGGCGTCAACCAGGGCTGGAAGCGAGACACCGCGCACGTCCAGCAGGTCACGCAGGATCGGCAGGCCCTCCGCCGGCGTCGGGTCGCAGGCGCGCAGGGCTGGCCCGTTCCGGGAAGGTGCGGCAGGAACGACCAGGGCCGGCACGACCTGAACCAGTCCGCTGTCCGTCTGGCGGAACACCCCGATCGCGCAGACCCGACGGCGGCCGTCGGCCTCCCGGCAAAGATGAACGGCGGTGTGGAGCGCTGCCGCGATATGGCTGTGGACCGCGGGGCGGGACAGCCCGGCAAGGGCGGCGAGAGCCTCCAGGCGGGTGGGCAGCGCACTGGTGTCGTTGGCGTRCACGGTGCTCAGCCCGCCCTCGTGACCGGTGTTGAGGGYGACGAGGAGATCGAGCACCTCGGGGCCGCGGACMTCGCCGAGCACCAGCCGATCCGGGCGCATGCGCAGCGCCTGGCGGACCAGATCGCGCTGGGTCACCTCGCCAGCGCCCTCGATGTTCGGCGGGCGGGCCTCGAGCCGCACCATCCCCGGACGGTCCATGACGAGCTCGGCGGTGTCCTCCACCAGCACGATCCGTTCGTCGGGGCGCACCGCTCCCAGTAGTGCGGCAAGCAGTGTGCTCTTGCCCGAGCCGGTGCCCCCGGTCACCACGATCGCAAGTCGGGCGCTCAGGACCGCGTGCAGCACGCCCGCCACCGCCGGGCTCATTGTTCCGGCGAGCAYGAGTTCGTCGAAGGTGAAGGGGCGACGCCGGGTCCGTCGCAGCGACAGGCACGTACCCTGCACCGCGATCGGTGCCAGAACCGCGTGCAACCGGGTTCCGTCGCGCAGTTGCACGTCAGCGAAGGGCATCGCGGCGTCCAGGCGCCGCCCGGCCGTCGCGGCGAGACGAACGGCCAGGCGCCGCACCGCTTCCTCGTCCGCGAACGCGACCGAGGTACGGATGAGCCGGCCCCGGCGTTCCACCCAGACCTCACCGGGCCCGTTGACCAGGACATCGGTGACGTGCGGATCAGCGAGGAGGGGATCCAGCKGGCCGGCTCCGGGCGGCTCCGCGGGTGCGGTCACCGGTTCTGACGGTTCGAGCGGTTCTGACGGTTCGAGCGGTTCCGATGGAATTGCGGACGGCGGTGAAGATCGTGTGGAGACCGCGGGCCTCGCGGCCGCTCGGGCAGCCGGTGAGGCCGTGTGACCTGTGGCGGGGAATGGGGACCTGCGTCGCTCGCCGAGCCCGGTCATGACCAGGCCTCCGGATCGGGCCACACCCGTGGCCCGAGAACGCAGAGGCGGGTCAGCAGCTCCTCGCTGAGGCGATCGATGGTGTTCCTGTCGGCTGAGCCGCCGTAGCGGTCGCGAGTGGGAACCGAACGGTGCCGTCGGCTGCTGATCACCCCGGCCAGTGGCACGCCGAGCATCGTGGCGATTGCCTCCGGGGTGAGGCGGTCGGACGGGTGYAGCCGGACGACGGCGCGCACATCGGCGGACCGGCGGATGGCGGCCGAGCAGACACGTTCGGCCGCCACGATCGACGGCAGGTCCGCGGGCGTGACGATCAGCACCGTCTGGCAGGTCCGCAGGGCCACGGTGGTGCCCGCGTCGACTGCGGTGGCCGCCGGATTCCCTCGGCCGGGGAGATCCAGGATCACCAGGTCGGACGTGCAACGAGCGGTCGCGAGCAGGGTGGCCATCGTCGCCGGGGGAACGGCTGGGCTGACGGCGGGATCCCAGGACACCACGGAGAGGTCACCCCGGCGGGGCAGCCGGTCGGACCAGGCGATCGGTCCGACCGGGCCGCTCCCGTCCATCTGGTCATGCTGGTCGTGGCGCGTGGGAAACAGCGGCGCCAGACTGGAGGTCTCCCCGCCAGGGAAGGCACCGGACATGGACGGCACGAGGCGGGTGAAGGCGGGGGCGAGCCCGCCACCGTGCGGATCCGCGTCGATCAGCATCGTGCGCAGGTCGTGCCTCAGCCCGGCCAGGGCCAGCGAGACGGCCAAGGTGGAGGCTCCCGTCCCGCCGCGGCCGCCGATGATGCCCAGCGTCACCGAACGATGCCGATCGAGGCCGTCGAGATCGCTGAGGAGGTCGACCAGCCAGGGCTCGGCTTCGGGAAGGAAGACCACGTGATCGGCGCCGATGCGCACGGAGGCGTCCCACACCCGGCCGTCGTCGACGTGTCCCCCGACCAGGACTACATGCCRTCGATCGGGCAGCGTGGCCGCGATGCACGGCTCGACCTCGTCCATTCCGACGATGACCAGGGGAGCCGACGTCCAGTTGCGGCGCACCGCGCTCATCTCGGCGGCGACCGTCATCGACACACCGGCGGCCGCCGCAAGCCGCAACAGATCGTCGAGCAGGTCGGGAATGGCGGTGACGATGAGCGGGCGTACGACCGGACCGTGGTTCTCCGCGGCGGTCAGCAGGGGCGGAGCAGGGGACATGGCGGCCTCGTTCCCATCGGGGTCGGGGAAGACGTGGTCTCACCATGCGCCGGGACAGGCCCTGTGGATGACCGCCCTCCACAGGGCCTGAAGATGTTCTGATGGAGGTTTCGACCTGCCGAGACCTGCCGAGGCCGCAGGCCGGGAACGCGTGGCTGYCGCCCACGTGGCAGGAGGGGGCGGCAGCCCACGCAGGGGTCCGCACCGAGTGGTTCATACGGGCAGGTTCGTTGTGGTCCATCCCTGCAGCGGATCCGTCAGGTGCGTCAATCGCTCCGTAAGTGTGGATCAGGTTCGGGCGAGCGCCTCGCAGACGGCGAGGGACTCCCGCGCGGCGAGTTCCAGGGCCTTCGCGCAGTGCCGTACCCAGATGGCCACGCCGTCGGCGCCGCCACCGACATAGGCCGCGGCGGCCTCGCGGTACCCGGCGTAGGCGTCCCCGGCGTAGGCCTCTCCGGCGTAGGCCTCTCCGGCGTGGGCGTCCCCCGCGCGGTCCACCCGCAGGATGCTCGCCGGGTTCTGTCCCATCTCGAGATGTCCGACGTCGGTCGCYGTGAGTGCCTTGGGATCGAGGCCYCGGCCGATCAGGACCAGACGGGCGGCGGCCCGGGCGATGACCCCGTCGAGGGCGCCGAACGGTCGTAGGGCCAGCAGCTCCCCGTGCACCACGGCGGCCACCACGATCGCCGGCGCGCTCGTGGGCGCGACGAGGAGTCCGGTCAGGCCATCCAGCCGAACCGAGGTCTCCACCGAGTGGGGAGGCGGGCCCAACCGCAACGGGTCGAGGATCGCCCGGGTGCCGGCATCGGCCCGCGGACGACCGAGCTCGTCGTCCGGGACGAAACCCCGGCCCAGCAGCACGTGCATGCGGGCCAGGGCCTGTCGCGGTGCCCGCTCCCAGGCCGGAACCAGGATGCCCAGTTCGGCGTAGAGCCGAACCGTGSCGAGGACGACAGGTAACGGATGGCCGGATCCGGTCATGGCGGCGTCGTTCCGTGTACCGCGGTCGGTGACCGCTCCGGCCTTCGACGCGTCCGTTTCCTCCGGGCCGGGGAGCACGCCTTCGGGCCCGGACCGGGCCAGGTGCGCCCGCAACTCGTCCAGGCTGATCTCGTATCCCTCGAGGGCGGCGCAGGCGCGGGCGGCCCGCAACGATGCCTCCGCGGTCACCTCGGCGCTCTGGCGGCGCAGAACGCGGTGGCGCAGAAGCGTGTCCACCGCGGATCGGGCGCTGTCCGCGGCTTCACGCACCCCGGGCAGAGCGGCAACACGGGCGAGTGGATCGGCGGCGAGGATTGTTCCAGACGGGCGGAGACTCACAGCTCGCACGCTACCCGTCCGCGCCATGCGGGCTGGGCCATGCGGGCTGGGCCGTGCGGGGTCGGACCGTCCAGGCCAGGCGGGCCGGGCCAAGCGGGAAGACGGTGAGACCCGTAGGAGGAGTCACAGGTCTGAGCCGCGTCGTTGGGCCCCCAGGCGGCTCCGCGYGGGGGAGACTGCGTAGCGGGACCGGGGCGGCGGACCGCGTCATGATGGGGGGACGGTCGGCCGGGAGGGTATTGACGGTATGGACCGGAGGGGGCCGGGGCGGATGGCCTCCGGTGGGGCCTCCCGGTCCGCCGCCGGTTCGGACCCTGTCGGATCAGGGTGCATGTCGGATCAGGGTGCATGTCGGATCAGGGTGCATGTCGGATCAGGGCGGTAGCGCGAACTGTCCCGCCGTCCAGCACGGGCGGGTCGCCGCCAGAGGGAGGACCAGAAGTGTCGATCGCAGCCGGGAAGGCTCGGGACGGCCGTGAGCCGACGCTGGGTGAGCTGGTGGCTCTGGCCACTCGCGATGTCTCGTTGTTGGTTCGTCAGGAGATCAACCTGGCCAAGGCCGAGCTTGCCCAGCAGGCGGTGTCGGCTGCGCTCGGAATCGGTTTTCTGGCGGTGGCGGCAGGCCTCGGGTTCTGCGCTCTGATCGCCGTCACGATCTTTCTGGGAGAGCTGTTCACCTGGGCCGGCATCGAGCGTTTCTGGTCCTATCTGCTGACGGCCGGTCTCTACCTCGTCGTCGCGGGGCTGCTGGCCCTGTTCGCGATGGCGCGGTTGCGCAAGCTCTCCCCGCCCGAGCGGACCATCCAGACCGTGCGCGACGACATCACCTGGCTACGTAATCCGACGACCGCCCCAGCCAGGTCGGCGGGTCCGGTCGGACCGGGAGACGCGGTCGAGTCGGCGGGTGYGGCCGCCCACCCGGGCCAGCGCGGGCACTGACGTCCTGTTCGGTGTTCGCCGGTACCCAAGCTGCAGGCGCGGTCGGCACAGGGGCTGGCGAGGGAGCCGGCGGCGGACGTTCGAGGGCCGGCGGCGGACCCCACGACCGGCTCGTCACGAGCACCGCCGGTCCGGGGCCGGGGGCTGGTCTGCCATCCTGGCAGGCGATGGAGGACAYCGTTCCCGAGCCCGCCACCGTCCTGGTCGACGGGCCGTGGCGGCACCGTGACGTGTCTGCCAACGGTACCCGGCTGCACGTGGCGGAGTTGGGGAGCGGCCCGCTCGTCCTGCTGCTGCATGGCTTCCCGCAGTTCTGGTGGGCCTGGCGTCACCAACTCACCGCGCTGGCGGCGGCGGGCTACCGCGTCGTCGCGCCGGACCTGCGCGGCTACGGAGCGAGTGACAAGCCGCCTCGGGGCTATGACGCCTTCACCCTCTCYGATGACGTGGCCGGTCTGGTCAGAGCATTAGGGGAACCGGACGCCGCGGTCGTGGGCCACGACTGGGGTGGGCTGCTTGGCTGGACCACTGCGGTCCGTCATCCGATGGTGGTGCGTCGACTCGCGATCCTGGCCATGCCCCATCCGTTGCGGCTGCGGCACCAGATCGCGGCGGATCCTCGTGGTCAGGGTGTCGCCAGCCGGTACATGCTCGGTTTTCAGCTGCCGTGGCGGCCCGAACGGGTCCTGGTGGCCGAGGACGCCRCCCACGTCGCAACGCTGCTACGCGGCTGGGGAGGACCTGGGTATCCGGATGCCGAGGCCGAGCGGCGATATCGATCGGCGATGCGCGTTCCCGGGGTGGCGCACAGCTCCCTGGAGTACCACCGGTGGATCTTCCGGTCGTTATTCCGGCCCGATGGGGCGCGTTTCGGTAGTGTCCTCCGTCGGTCGCTGCGGATGGAGACCCTGCAGATACACGGGGAAATKGACCGTTGTTTCCTGCCGTCCACCGCCCAGGGCTCCGGGCGTTACGTCAGCGGCCCCTACACCTGGCGTCTGCTCGGTGAGATCGGGCACTTCCCGCATGAGGAGGCCCCCGACCTCGTCAACGCCGAACTGCTCGGCTGGCTTCGTCCCTGAGCGTCGCCCGGCCACCGGTGCGGGAGTACGGGAGGTCAGTCGCACCCCTGAGTGCTCACCTCCGCCGTGGCGATCACCCCGGCGGCGGCAGGCCTGGCCACTTCGGCGGCGCTCAGGGCGTAACCGGTGTCGCTGTCGTTGACGGCCGCGGCGAACACGACGCCCAGGACGTCTCCGCTTTCGGACAACAGGGGTCCACCGGAGTTTCCCGGCAACACCCGTCCACGGACCGCGTAGATGTCGCRCAGGACGAGGCCGTGCGAGTAGATGTCCGGGGCCTGGGCGGTCTGATGGTTGCGGACGCGCGCCGCCACAGTGGTGTATGGCCCGTCCTGGGGATAACCGGCGATCACTGCGGCGTCTTCGGCCGCGGCCGGTGGGTTTGTCCGGAACCGCAGCGGCGGCCGTTGCAGGTCCGGCACGCGGAGCACGGCGACGTCCCGGTCGGGGTCGAACAGGACGACCTCGGCAGGCAGGGTGCGCGAGGCCAGCACGACCACCGGACGGTGCACTCCGGCTACGACGTGCGCGTTGGTCATCACGCGCTGCGGGGCGATGACGAACCCGGATCCCTCGACCCGTTTGTCGCAGGAGCTGGCGACGCCACGGATCTTCACGATGCTCGCCGCCGCGTTGCGGACCCCGGCAGTCCGGGTGGAAGCGGGATCGGGCGGATCGGCAGCGACGATGCGCCCGCCGCCGAGCCCGGCGAAGACCTCGGGGAAGCCGTTGTCGTCAGCCAGTTGGCGCAGGTCGGCGAATGCACTGYGGACCTCGTTGGGCATCCCGGCGTCCACGGTGGCGAGGATCCGCGATTCCCGGACCGAGTGGGCGAGGGACTCGAAGGGCGATCGATCGACGGCCGTCGCCAGCAGCCAGGCGACAAGAAGCACCGATAAGCCGGAGAGCACCGCACCCGCGGCGGCATCGACGGCCCTGCCGGGGCGCCAGGTCACCCGGTCCCGGCTGGCGACCCCGATCGCGGTGCCCGCGACCTGCCCGACCAGGGCGAGACCGAGCACGGCCAGGAGACCGACCATGGCGCCGTGGCTCTCCTGGCCGATCAGTTCGGCGAAGGGCTTCGCAACCTTGGCACCGAGCACACCACCGCCGAGGAAGCCGACGAACGACAGCGCGCCCACCAGGAAGCCCTGCCGGTACCCGGAGATCGCGAAGAGTACGACGAGCAGGAGAAGAACGATGTCCAGGACGTTGAGCACGGCGGGCGTCGGTTCGACTCAGAGGATCTTCAGTGTGGCTGTCATGTTGGGATGCAGAGTGCAGACCACCGGGTAGCTACCCGGTTCCGTCACRGAGAAGGTGATGCTCTGTGACTCTCCCGCGGAGACGATGCGCGTGTGTGCCTCGGGAATCCGCGGAATGACGAAGTTGTGCGGCGGGGACTGCGGCGCGACCGAGAAGTCGACGCGGATCCGCCCCGGCCTGGCCACCAGTTCCATCGCGGAGAAGTGCAGGTTCGGCAGGCCCGTGACGGCGAAGATCTGCAGGCCGCCCGCTCCCTCGGTGGGAGTGAGGGAGGGCCCCGTCGACGTGCCGTCCTTGCCCGAGCCTCCGCAACCCGCGGCGCCCAGGAACAGACCGAGTGCCAGCCCGAGGGCTACCGTGAGCCGGCCCAGYCGGGTTGTCCGCCTGGTCCAGCCCGTCCGGTCCATCCAGGCCACCCGAGCGGGCGGGTGCTRGATACCATCCGGCCGTCGTGACCGCCCCTGCCGGGAGGAGTGGATGGACGGTCGCGGTCCCGCATGGTCACGGTCCGCGGTGCTGGTCATCAGCTGTGCCTCTCGTCGCAGGGCGATGCCGGTGCCGCCGGCGGGCTGGACTTGTCCAGTGGCGGGGACTTGTCCAGTGGACCGGACTGTAGCGGTGGGTGGGACGGTGCCGGTGGGTGGGACGGTGCCGGTGGGTGGGACGGTGCCGGTGGGTGGGACGGTGCCGGTGGGTGGGACGGTGCCGGTGGGTGGGACGGTGCCGGTGGGCTGGTCGTCTGTGCGGGCACGACCGGGGTCCCGCTGGTCGTGGCCCGCGCGACCGGGTAGTCGATGAGCTCGGTGTCGTTCCACGGCCGTTCCCACTCGCCGAGACGGAGAAGAACATCGAGGATGCCCGCGGTGAAGCCCCACACCAGCATGCCGCGGACCCGGAAGGCGGGTCCGGCGAGGCCGGTGCGGTGGCGCAGCATGACCCGGTTGGCCGGGTCGGCCAGCTCCGCGAGTGGCACCCGGGCGACCGACGACGTCTCGGCGGGATCGACGGGTACGACCGCGCACGGAGTATGCCACCAGCCGATCACCGGGGTCACGAGATAACGACTGGCGTGCAGGTAGAGCGGGGATGCGACRGCGAGCACCTCGACCCCCGCGGGGTCGAGCCCTACCTCCTCCTCGGCTTCGCGTAGCGCCGTGTGCACCCGCGACTCGTCTGTCGCGTCGGTGGCGCCACCGGGGAACGCGGGCTGGCTGGCATGGCTGCGCAGCTCGGYCGCCCGTTCGAGCAGGAGGATGTCCGGCCCCTCCGGGCCATCATCGCCGAACAGGATGAGTACGGCGGCCGGTCGAGCATCCGCGCCTGCATGACCCGGATGGGTCCGGCTGGTCACGAGGGCCTGCCCGGCCTTCTCCGCCAGAGCGCGCAGCCAGGCCGGGGGCGGGGGGACGGTAGTCCCGTCGGTGTCGAAGGCGCCGTCGGCGTTGGCTGGCAGCTCGGTCATCGCAGGGTTTCGACGTCGCTGCGTGTTCCCCGGACCAGCCGGGCCGCCTCGGCAGGCTCGGTGGGGCCGAGCCCGAAGGACGGGCACAGCCGGGCCAGCCCGCAGGCGCCGCAGGCCGGGCGGCGCGAGTGACAGATCCGTCGCCCATGAAAGATCATGCGATCGGAGGCGATGGTCCAGTCCCGCTGTTCGATGAGCGCCGCCAGGTCCGACTCGACCTTGACGGGGTCGGTCTGAGTGGTCAGCCCAAAGCGGCGGGACAGCCGCCCGACGTGGGTGTCGACGGTGATTCCGGGCATGTCGAACGCATGCCCGAGCACGACGTTCGCCGTCTTGCGACCGACGCCCGGCAAGGTCACCAGGGCCGCCAGCGACCGTGGAACCTCACCGTCGAAGCGTTCGGTCAGGGCCGCGCCGATGCCGATCAGCGAGTTCGCCTTGGCACGGAAGAACCCGGTCGGCCGCAGCATGTCCTCGAGTTCGGCGCGGTCCGCGCCCGCATAGCCAGCTGCGGTCCGATAACGGGCGAACACTCCGGGAGTGACCTCGTTGACCTTCTTGTCGGTGCACTGGGCCGACAAGACGGTGGCAACCAGCAGTTCGAGAGCGTTGTCGAAGTGCAACGCGATGCGGGCGTCGGGATGGATATCGCCCAGCAGACGCACTATCCGGYGAGCCCGCCGGGTCTTCGCGAGCGGGGTCTCGGCCGCGGCGTCGACGGTTGCGGGCATGTCTGGCAGCGTATCTGCCGGTCGATCCGCCCGTCCGGCGCCGCGGCCGGGTGGTCCGAACGGGCCCCGGCCAGGTGGCCAATGCGCGACACACCCACCCCCGGTCGCATGCGATGGTCGCCGGTCGGCCACCATGGAGAGGTCATGTTTGTCATTGCCGCGGTCACCTTTCCCCTGCTGCTTCTCGGCCTTCTGCTGGCGATGGAACGGGTGGAACGTCCGTTGAATGCCGCCGACACCGGTAAGGGCCTCGAGGGCTTCCTCGACAACGCCCGGCCGGACGAGGTCAGCACCTTCGTCAATCAGGGCCTCCCCGCCGCGTTGGAGCGCTACCGGCGGCGCCTGCGCCGACCGCCGCCGGGCAAGCATCGAGCCGCCTGACCGCGCGGGGCTAGGCCGTGTCGATCGGCCCGTCGGGTCCGGGTCGGGCCGTGTCGATCGGCCCGTCGGAGCCCTGTCGATCGGCCTGTCGGGGCCATCTGGGGGTCCCTGGCCGTGCTCTCTGCCGATAGTCCTGGCATGCTCAGGACCGTGGAGGATCTGCTTGCCCGTGTACCACTGTTCGTAGGGCTGTCCGAGCAGGACCGAATGGCCCTCTCCGACCATCTTGATCGGCAGGATGTCACCCGTGGGGACGTGCTGTTCCGTGAAGGAGATGTCGGGGACCGGGTCTTCATCGTCCTGTCYGGAAAGGTGAAGATAGGACGTCAGTCGGCCGACGGCCGGGAGAACCTGCTGTCCGTGATGGGTCCCGGAGACTTGTTCGGGGAGCTGTCGTTGTTCGACCCCGGCCCACGCACGGCTACCGCTACGGCAGTCACGGATGCATCGTTGCTGTTGCTGGAACATACCGCGTTGCGTCCCTGGCTGCGATCACGCCCGGAGGCGGGCGCGATGCTCCTGCGGGAGCTGGCCCGCCGGTTGCGGCGTACCAACGACAACGTTGCCGACATGGTGTTCACGGATGTGCCGGGGCGAGTGGCGAAAGCCCTCCTCGACTTGGCGGAACGCTTCGGCGAGCCGGCACAGCCCGGCAACGAGGCCGCCGGTGTCCGTGTCGAGCACGGACTCACGCAGGAGGAACTGGCCCAGCTGGTGGGCGCGTCCCGGGAGACGGTGAACAAGGCGCTCGCCGACTTCGCCACCCGGGGCTGGCTGCGCCTGGACTCCCGCGCGGTCGTGCTGCTCGATCGCGAACGCCTCTCCCGCCGCGCACGCTGAGACCGGCGACCGGCGACCGGCGACCGGCTCGAGGTCCCGCCGGGGCCTCGAGCGCCGGTTGACGCGCGCAAGGCCCGGCCACGGGAGGTGACCGCTCCAGCGGTTCATCCGGCCGTCCCGGCCAGGCCCGCGGGAGTGATGGTCGCGCCGTCGGCGGCCCCGCTGACCGGCAGTCTCGCCAGCAGCCTGCGGGTCTGCGGCGCCTCGCTGACAGCCCCCGTGGCGGTCGCGGCCGCCAGCGCCCGCAGATAGGCGGCACGACCGCCTTCCAGATCGCCGTTGGCCACCAGCGCGGTGCCGAGCGCGCGGTAACCGAGCACCTGGGCGCGTACGTCCTCGGCATCCACGTTGACCGCGCGCCGGGCCACGGTGAGAGCCTGGGTGGGCTGCCCGGCATCCAACAGGATGCCGGCGAGATGGGCGTACGCCTGCCGGCGGGGGAACATCAGGGTTGCCGGTTCGCTTGCCGACAACKCCTCCCGCAACAGCTCGGTCGCCTCATCGAGCCGCCCGCGGGCCCGGGCGATCTGCGCGACCAGTACCTTTGCCCCGAGCTGGGCATGCGGGCGCAGCTCCAGCTGCGCGAGGTCCGCCTGCGCGATCTCGGCGGCCTGCCCAGCCTTGTCCACTTCGCCGGCGTCGAGCCAGGTCAGCCCGAGCAGCACCCGGGCCAGCGCGCCGACGACGACGTGCCCGCGGGCGGCCGCCTCGGCACACGCCTGTTCCAGGTACTCCGCCCCGCGGGCCGATTCGCCGGTGCCACGGGCCGCCAGCCCACGGGCGACCAGGGTCAGCATTGTTCCCCACGCGTCGCCGATGCTGGTGAACAGCTCAGCGGCCCGCTCCGCGTGGGTCTCGGCGGTGGCGATGTCGCCCAGCTCGGCGGCCGCTATCGCGTCGATGGTGAGGCAGACGGCCATCCCCCACTGCTCGCCCACGGAACTGGCTAGCTCGATCAGTTCGCGGGTGAGTTTGCGGGCCCGGGTGAGCTGCCCGGACAGCAGCAGCACCAGCGCCTCCGTGCCCCGGCACCAGCCGAGGCCGCCGGTGTCCTCGAGCCGGTCGAACACCGCGGACGCCTCGCGCAGCGTCCGCTCGGCGCGGGGATAGTCCCCCCGGGTGGTGGYGCTCCAGGCCAGGTGCTGCAACGCCCAACCGACCCCGCGGGGATCGTCGACCTGGCGGGCGATCGCGAGGGCCTCGCGGTAGCGCTCCTCCGCCGCGTCGATACGGCCAGCGTTGTATTCGAGCATGCCCAGCCGGCGCAACGCGGCGGCCTCCGCACGGTCGTCACCGGCCTGTTGGGCCGATTCCAGGGCGGTGAGCAGGCACTGCGCCGCCTCCTCGGCGCGTCCCTGCTTCTGGCGCAGCTCGCCGAGCACGGAGAAGGCGGCGGCCCGCCGGACGGGTGCGTCGGCGCGTAGCGCGGGGCGTAGCGTGCGTTCGGCCTCATCGAGCTGGCGCAGCGCGACCAGGGCCTCGGCGTGCAGCACCCGCACGACGTTGTCCTCGTTCGTGTCGATGATGCCGCGGCCCAGACGGCGCGCGTTGGCCAGCAGGTCGGCGGCAGCTCGATGATCGTCTCGGGCTAGCGCCTCGCGCGCCAGCCGGACATGTGCGTGGAACCCGGACATCCGGGATGACCAGGCTGGATCGGTGATGGGAAGGTTCATCGATGCGGCCAGGTCATAGGCCCGCAGGGCGTGGTTCGCAACGAAGGTGGAGACGGCCCGCGAGCTGCCGACCATCGCTGTCACCCCCCAGCGCGCCGCCGTGGCATGCCGACGGGCCCGCTCGACCTTGGGTAGCCCGGCGTAGGCGGCGTCGCGGGCCATGGGATGGACGAACCGCCACCTCGTCTCCGTCGCCCGGGGCGGCCGGACGAGCTGGCGCTCGGTCAGTACCCGCAGCGCGCGGGTGACCTCCTCGGCGGGCCGTTCGTCGACCACCGGCAGCGCCTCGGCGGGAAACCGCGGGCCGAGCACCGCCGCCGCGCGCAGTACCGCCTTGGCCACCGGGTCGAGATCGTCGATGCGGGCGGCCAACACCGACTGCACCCCGGCGGGAAGAGTCGCCTCCGTCAGGGAGCCCTCGAGGACCCAGCCCGGCCACTCCCCATTGGTCGTCTCGGCCGACTGGTGCAGCATTCCGCGGTCGATCAGCAGGTTGAGCAGCTCCACCAGGAAGAAGGGGTTGCCATGCACCCGGGAGAGCAGATCGGCCCGGCCGCGGGGCTCCAGCTGCACCCCGCCGAGATGATCCTGCAACAGGCGGCTGGAGGCCTCGAGGCTCAGCGGTCGCAGGGCGATGCGATGGATGTGGGGCAGTCCGGCGAGCCGTGGACCCGTCCGGTCCAGCAGCACAAGCAGAATCGGCCCGGACAACGCCGAGGCCAGCCGGCTCATCGCGTCGCTGAGCTGGCTGGTCGCCCATTCCAGATCGTCGATCATGACCAGGATGGCCCCGGAGGACGCGAGCGCGCCGAGGAGCAGGGCGACCGCGTCCACCGTCGCGTCGACGGACCGCTGTTCGGCCTCCGCGATGTGCGAGGCCCGGGCTGCCGGATCCCCCGGAGCCGCCGCGGTGGCGACGGCGGGCCGCCGGTCGAGCGGAACGCCGAGCAGCAGCAGCAGCCGGTCGGCGATGCCGGGTGGCAGCCGGGCACCGCTGTGCGGATGCGCYAGCCCCGCCACAGTTCGCCGGACGCGGTTGGCCACCCGGTCGAGAGAGTCACCGTCGGTCACCCCGCACGCGTTGCGAACGACGTCGACCAGGGGCGCCAGCCCGCGGCCGTCACCGTGCCGGACCGTCCGTCCCCAGAGCACCGTCGTGCCGGGGGTCCGCTCCGCCCGACAGGCGAGCTCGATGGCCAAGCGGGTCTTGCCGATCCCGGCCTCCCCGGTGATCAGTGCCACCTCGGGTGACTGGTTGGCGACGACCAGGTCGAACAGATCGGTCAGCGAGGCGAGCTCGGCGTCCCGGCCGAGGAACATGGCGTCGTCGGCGAGTCCSGGGCGGGCGACGTTCGACGGGCGCAGGCTCACCAGCTCATAGGCTGGGACGGGCTCCCGCTTGCCCTTGAGGACCAGGTCGGGCAGCTCTCGCCAGGTGGCCACGGACCGGGTGGCGAGCGCGGTCTCCCGACCGGCGTAGACGGTGCCGATCGTGGCCGCGGCCGACAATCGGGCGGCGGTGTTCACGGTATCGCCGATCACGGTGTAGGAGAGCGCGGCCTGCACCCCCGCGAGGACCTCGCCGGTGTTGACGCCCACCCGCAGGCCGAGCCGGCCGTCATCGTCACCCCCCGTGGAGGTGAGCACCAGCCGACGAACGGTCTCCTGCATCGCGGCGGCGGCCCGAACGGCACGTTCAGGGTCGTCCTCATGGGCGGTGGGAGCCCCGAWGACGGCCATGATGCCGTCACCGGTAAGGTTGTCGACGCGGCCGCCGACCTCGTCGATCTCGTGGGCGAGGGCGGCGAGGACCCGATCGGTCATCTCCCCGACGCGTTCCGRATCGCGATCCTCCGCCCAGGCGGTGAAGTCGGACAGATCACCGAACAGAACGGTGACGACCCGGCGCTCGGAAGCATCCACCGCGGGACTCTCGACCGAGGTGAACTCCAAGCCGCAGTGGTAGCAGAATCGTCCGCCCGGAACGGCCGCCGAGCTGCACCGGGGGCACCGTAGCGGGYCCGTGTGCGGAGCTGTGATCACCATGGCTGGGGCCTCCCGTCCGGGTGGCCGGTGGGTAGGGGGCCGGACCGGTCGCCCGGTTTTCGGCTGGTCGAAATCGTCATCCTGCGCACGGGCGGTTCCCTCCGTGCCAGAGTTTAGTGGCCTGGGTCTCCTTCCTCGAATCCCGTCTTGTCGGATGACCGACCGCAGCCGCGTCGATGCTGCTGCGATACCGCTGCGTGATATCGGCCCGGTATCTCTTAGTGGCCTCCCGGAACCTCTCGGTGGCGTGAGGCGGCCGTCCGGCTACCGCTGCCACGGACGTGCCGCTCGCCATCGGCTGGTCGACTGGGCTGATCAGGCGCCGTCGGGATGCTCCCGCAGATAGGTCAGCTGGGCGCGGACCGACAGTTCCGCCGCGAACCACAGGGCGCGGTCGACGTCCGCGTAGACCCGGCGGACCACGTCGGCCGCGTCCGCCTCCGCGGCGTCGACCCCGGCGTCCACCAGAGCACGCCGCACCTGGTCGAGCCGGTTGTGGCGGTGAGCCAGATAGCGCTCGGCCGCGCGGCCAGCCGCGGGCAGTTCGGGGCCGTGGCCGGGCAGCACGGTGGTCTCGCCGAGTTCCCRCAGCAGCCGCAGGCTGTCCAGGTAGTCACCGAGACGGCCGTCCGGGTGAGCGACCACGGTACTGCCACGCCCGAGAATCGTGTCTCCGGTCAGCACCGCCGGACCGGGCGGGAGGTCGCCGGAGGTCGGGCCCGACTCCGCCCGGTCCCGGCAATCCGCGGAGTGCTTGTCTTCCCCGAGCGGCTTGTCTTCCCCGAGTAGAAGGAACGACAACGAGTCGGCGGTGTGCCCCGGGGTGGGGAGGACCCGGAGCTCGACGCCGGCCGTGGCGATCACATCGCCGGCCGTGAGCCCCTCCGATCCCAGCCGGAAGACGGGGTCGAGCGCCCGGACCGGGGCGCCGGTGAGATCGTGCAACGTGGCCGCGCCGGCACTGTGGTCGACATGGCCGTGGGTCAGCAGAATCAGATCGACGCGGCCGGCCGCCGCGACCGTCGCCAGATGTCCGGCGTGGTCCGGGCCGGGGTCCACGACCACACACCCCTCCTCGCCGGCGGCGCGCAGGATCCAGGTGTTGGTGCCGTCGAGCGTCATCGGGCCCGGATTCGGAGCGAGAAGCACGGCGGCCAGGGGAGTGATCTGTCGGGGCACGGCCATGGCTATTGCCACGCCGGGTCGGCGGGGCCCGCATCCCGCAGGTCGTCATGGTTTCCCGGGTCGTCGTACGCCTCGTCATGCGGCAGCAGGAGGCGTGCTTCGCCGCCGCTGACCAGAATCCTCGGCATGATCGGCGACAGGTCGCGGGCRTGGGCGGCGGCCAGCACCGCCGCGACGTCGGCGTATTCGGATAGTTCGGCGAGGGTGAACGCGGTGGGTGGCAGCATGTCCATGGTCCCGGCCCTATGGCGTTCGAGGGCGTCCGCAGGGCGTATCCACTGCATCCGGTCCGCCTCGCTGGAGGGTTGGCCGGGATGCTGGCCGGTGGGAAGTGCCGCGACGAAGAACCTGGTGTCGTACCGTTGCGGCTCGATCTCGGGCGTCACCCATCTGGCCCAGGGCGCGAGGAGATCGGCCCGCAGCACGAGGGAGTATTTGCGGAGCAGGGCGCTCAGGCCGAGCTCGTGCCGTTCCAGTGCGAGGCGCTCGGCGGCCCGGACCTGATCGCTGAGCGCCTCCGGGCCGCCGCCGAGCCTGCCGTCCTCGCCCGCCACCGCGCCGGCCAGCAGGATCCCGCACTCCTCGAAGGTCTCCCGTACGGCCGCACAGACGAGCGCGCGGGCGAGTGCGGGATCGGCGTCGAGCGCGTGCATGACCTCGGCGACCGATGGGCCCGCCCAGGGCACGTCTGGCCCCATATCGGCCGGATCTACTCGTCCACCTGGGAATGCGTACATCCCACCGGCGAATGCCATGGTCGCCGCCCGGCGCAGCAGGTAGGCCTCGATCCCCTGGTTACCCGGCGCGTCGCGCAGCAGCACGACCRTCGAGGCGTCGCGCACCGCTGCGGGCGGCGCGGACGGATGGCGCGCCGTCACCCCGTCGCGGCGGCCTCCGTCGGCCGRGGACCAGCGCAGCCGAGCGATCAGGGCAGCCTTGTGGTCGACCATTGCCCAGATGCTAGAGCCGTTGGTGGCGAGGCGGGGTTTGTTTGTCCTGTTGGCCGCGGCGCGCCGCCGCAACCCCGAGGCCGGCACCGGCGGGACTGGCCTACCCCCCGAGCACCAGTTCGATCTCGACCGGTGCGCCCAGCGGCAGCGCCGAGACGCCGACGGCCGAGCGGGCATGCTGACCGGCCTCGCCGAAGACCGCTGCGAGCAGCTCACTCGCCCCGTTGACGACCGTTGGCTGGCCAGTGAAGCCGGGGGCGCTCGCGACGAATCCAACCACCTTGATGATCCGGGTGATCCCGTCGAGTCCGCCGGCCACCGACGACGCCGCCGCCAGCGCGTTGAGCGCGGCCGTCCGGGCGAGCTCCGCGGCCTGCTCGACGGTTACCTCGGCGCCCGCGCCCACCAGGCCGGTTCGGGCCAGCCGGCCGTCCACCAGCGGAAGCTGACCGGCCGTCCAGATCAGGCTGCCCGCCCGGACCGCGGGGAGGTAGGCGCCGGCCGGGGTCGGGACCGGCGGCAGCGTCAGGCCCAGCGCCGCCAGGCGTTCGCTCGGTGCGGCCATGTCAGGACTGACTCCTGGGACGCTTGAAGTAGGCGACGAGGCTCTCGGGGTTGGGACCGGGAACGATCTGGACCAGCTCCCAGCCGTCCTCACCCCAGTTGTCGAGAATCTGCTTGGTGGCGTGGATCAGTACCGGCGCCGTCACGTACTCCCACTTCGTCTGCATGACACCGGACCTTAGAGCATCGCGCCGACGGTTCCGGACACCCGTGTCACCGGGCCCGAGCCTTCGCCGCCGCATCGTTCCGGTCACCTCTCCCCACATCCCCTACCTTGGCTCGCCCCGCGGTGCGCCGCGGGTTTTCTCCCGGCTCACCACCGTGGTGGGGACCGTGCACGCGGGTACGGTCAAGCTTGTGAACGGCGAGAACACCGTGACCGACAGCGAGAACGCTGTGATCGACAGCGAGAACACCGTGATCAAGGAAGCGAGCGGCGAGGTGGCCGGTCCGTGGGACCGGCGGTTGCACATCGTCACCGGCAAGGGCGGGACCGGCAAGACGACCGTGGCCGGCGCGCTGGCCGTGGCGCTTGCGAGCGGTGGTCGTCGAGTCCTGCTCACCGAGGTCGAGGGTCGGCAGCAGATCGCGCAGCTGTTCGACACCCCTCCGTTGCCCTACCGGGAGCGCAAGGTGGCCAGCGCCCCCGGCGGCGGGGAGGTGTTCGCGTTGGCGATCGACGCGGATGAGGCCCTGCTGGAGTATCTGGAGATGTTCTACAACCTGCGGCGGGCCGGGAGGGCCCTGGACAGGATCGGCGCGGTGGACTTCGCCACGACCATCGCTCCCGGGGTTCGCGACGTGCTGCTCACCGGCAAGGTCAAGGAGGCGGTCAACCGGCCCGACGCCACCCGCCCGGGAGGGCTGGCCTACGACGCGGTGGTRCTCGACGCGCCGCCCACCGGCCGGATCACCCGGTTTCTCAATGTCACCGCGGAGGTGGCGGGGCTGKCCAAGGTCGGGCCGATCCGGGCCCAGGCCGACAGCGTGATGGCCGTGCTGGCGCCCGATCGGGCCGCCGTGCATCTGGTCACCCTCCTCGAGGAGATGCCGGTGCAGGAGACGGTGGACGGCGTGGCCGAGCTGACCCGCGCCGGCCTGCCGCTCGGCGGTGTGGTGGTCAACATGACCCGCCCACCCCTGCTGCGCGCGAAGGAGTCCCGTCTGGCCCGGCGCGGGGAGCTGGACCGGGAGGAGATTGCCGCCGGGATCAAGGAGGCTGGGATGGAGCCCACCCCTGAGCTGGTCGAGGCGCTGGCCTGGGAGGCGGCCCAGCACGCCGATCGCGTCGCGCTGGAGGCGGCTGAGCGTGCGGAGATTGCCGGGCTGGGTCGTCCCGTGTATGAGGTGCCGCTGGTCGCGGATGGCGTCGACCTCGGCACCGTCTACCGGTTCGCGGAGATGCTGCGGGCGCAGCAGATGGTGGCATGAGCCCCGCGCGCCCGTCACCCGGTGCACCACGGCGGGAACCCGGGGCACCGTCCGCCGGGCGGCGAAGGCCGGCAGCGGGGAGCGTCCGGCAGTCGGCGGCGCGTCGCGGCGGGCCGGGAGCGCGCCGGACGCGTCCGCATCCGGCCGGCGTGCCACTGCTCGACGTCGACGCGATGCTCGACACGGAACGGATCGTGGTCTGCTGTGGCTCGGGTGGGGTCGGCAAGACGACCATGGCCGCGGCGCTCGCGCTGCGGGCGGCCGAGCGCGGGCGCAACGTCGTCGTCCTGACGATCGACCCGGCGCGGCGACTCGCCCAGGCCCTGGGCCTGACCGCGCTCGACAACACCCCACGCGAGGTGGCCGGGGTCGACGGTGCCGCCGGTGGTCGTCTCGACGCGATGATGCTGGACATGAAGCGGACGTTCGACGAGATCGTCCTGGCRCACAGCACCTCCGAGCGGGCCGAGGCCCTCCTTGCCAACCCCTTCTACCRGTCGCTGTCGTCCTCCTTCGCCGGCACCCAGGAGTACATGGCGATGGAGAAGCTCGGCCAGCTCGACGCCACCGGCACGTGGGATCTGATCGTGGTCGATACGCCCCCGACCCGGTCGGCGCTGGACTTCCTCGATGCTCCGACGAGGCTCGGGGCCTTCCTCGATGGAAGGCTGCTACGACTGTTGCTCGCGCCGGCGAAGGCCGGCGGGCGGGCGTACGTGAAGGTGCTCGGCGCCGGCCTCGGCGTGTTCACCCGAGTCCTCACCAAGGTGCTCGGCGCCCAGCTGCTGACCGACGTCAGCCAGTTCGTGGCGGCGCTGGAGACGATGTTCGGTGGCTTCCGGGCGCGGGCGGAGGAGACCTACCGCCTGCTCGGCGATCCCGGCACCTCGTTCATCGTGGTCGCCGCACCCGAGGCCGCGGCGCTACGGGAGGCGTCCTACTTCGTCGATCGGCTCGATGCGGAGGGGATGCCCCTCGCCGGACTGGTCGTGAACCGGATGCACCACAGCGATGCCGAGGCGCTCAACATCGAGCGCAGCCTTGCCGCCGCCGAGAACCTCGAGGAGCACGGGGAGCATCCGCTTGCCGCCGCGGTGCTGCGCATCCACGCCGATCGGGTCCGGTTGGCGAGCCGGGAGGCGCGGCTGCGGGAGCGGTTCACCAGCGCCCACCCCGACACCCCGATAGTGGAGGTGGAGGCGTTGTCGGAAGACGTGCACGATCTCGTCGGACTGCGGGAGATCGGCGATGCGCTCGCGCGTGACGAACGGCTGGATCGGACCGCTTGATCAGCTTGATCGGCGAGCCCGGTTCATCCGGGTGAGAGAACGCGGTCGACAGCGGATGTGCGTGATCCCGGACCGGGACGACGTTGTCCTCGGGCGGGGGATAGCCGGCGAAGGATCCGATCGGCCTTGGGGACTGGTCGGACCACCGCTGAATCAGCCGGCGGAGGCCGATCTGTGGTCGGCCTGGGCGTCCGTGAGCAGCTTCCGCCAGGACGTGACGTCTGGGCGGCGACGTAGCAGCGCGCGACGTTCCCGTTCGGTCATGCCCCCCCAGACGCCGAACTCGACGTGGTTGTCGAGAGCGTCCGCGAGGCACTCGGTGCGGACAGCGCAGCCGAAGCACCGGGTCTTCACCCGGTTCTGGGCGGCGCCCTGGACGAACAGCTCATCCGGGTCGAGGTCGCGACAGGCGGCGTGAGCCGTCCAGTCGCCGTCGACGGCGGAACCCACGAGATGGGTCGTGTTGGCACGGCGTGGCGTGCTGACGGTGGAGGTCAGGCTTCTGGTCATGCCACCTGCCTTTCTTCTCGAGTCCGGGTCAGGGGGCCCGTGCGGGTGGTGACGTGGCGTTGACCCGAAACCGTACGGAGTGGCGTGGCCACGGCACAKACCCCACACGGGTGGTTGTCCAAATGACTAGTCCGGGCCATTGATCCGGATCGCCATGGTAGTGCGGTCTGTGACCTCCGTATGTCTGTTGCGTGACAATGAGGTATCGACTCAGAGATAATGTAGGTTTTTCATCGCTTCGTTTCCGTTTTGACGAGATTGCCCTAATGTGGGGCCGGAATTGAGATGACGCCCGAAAGTGGAGGTATGGAGCGTGGGCGGCGGGGCAGCGGGTGTGGAGGTTGTCACGGTCGTCCGGGGCGCGCCCGGGACCGGCAGGGTCGCCGGCCGGGGCTGGAACTGCGGCGTCCCAGCTCACGGCATTATCGGCTGCGATGGGCCGCCGCCTTGTGGCGTTCGTGGAAATCGGGGCGGCGGGGGTGGCGCTTGTTGATCAAATGTTGGCCCGTATGCTCCGACGGGTGTCCCAGCCTGGCTGGACGGAGGTCCCTGGATGACCGCGCCCCCTGGGCACCCCACGCCCGGTCGTGGGCGGTTCGAGGATTCCGCCCGCGACCGTGTACCGGGGCGCCCGTACGGGCCTGACGAACTCCGCTTCGGCGACGTCGACCGGCCTGAGCCTCGTCCCATCGCATCATCGGCCCGCCGGCTGGGGTTCGTGGCCACGCGGCTGCTCGGCGCCGGCGTGATCAGCGTGGTGGCGGGGGTGCTCGTCGGCATGCTGGCCCTGCCGGTGGTGGRAGCGGCCGGACTGACCGTCAAGGGCGGCGCGGACGACTTCCTCGACCTGCCGGCCAACCTGACGGTCCCCCCGCTGGCCCAGGCGTCGCGCGTCCTCGACGCGCGGGGGAACGTCCTCGCCGTGCTGCGCGGGGAGCAGGACCGTGAGGTCGTGTCCTTGGGCCGGGTTCCGCCGGTGATGCGTCAGGCGATCATCGACATCGAGGATTCCCGGTTCTACGAGCACGACGGGCTGGATTACAAGGGTCTCGTCCGGGCGTATCTCACCAACCGGGAGAACGGCGAGGTCACCCAGGGCGGCTCGACCCTGACCCAGCAGTACGTCAAGAACGTTCTTCTGATGTCCGCGACGACGGCTGAGGCGAAGAAGGCCGCGACCGAGCAGACCGTCCAGCGCAAGCTTCGGGAGGCGCGTTATGCGCTGTACCTCGAAGCCCATCTGAGCAAGGACGAGATTCTCGAGCGTTATCTCAACATCGCCTACTTCGGCGATGGTGCGTACGGGGTCCAGGTAGCCGCGCGGCACTACTTCAACGTCGACGTCGACAAGCTCACCCTGCCGCAGGCCGCGCTGCTGGCCGRCCTGGTGAAAAACCCGAACGCCTTCAACCCGGCGATACATCCGCAGGCGGCACGGGAACGGCGCAACGTAGTCCTCGACCGCATGTTCGAACTTCATCACATCGACGCGGCGGCCTTTCATCAGGCGCACGATGGCGAGGTGGTGCTCAACCGGCAGCCCCACTCGGCCGATCCCTGCGCCGACTCGACCGCGCCGYTCTTCTGCGCCCTCGTGCGCCAGCGGCTGCTGAACGACAGATCCTTCGCCCCGACGGAGGAGGACGCGCGCAGACTACTGTTCGAGGGCGGCCTCACGATCAGAACGACGCTGGACCCGGTGGCGCAACAGGCGGCGCAGTCGRCCGCGACCGAGGTCATCCCGATCGGGAACCGGGTGGCGGCGAGCGTCGCGATGGTGCAGCCGAACACCGGCCAGGTGCTCGCCCTGGCGATCAACCGGGTCTACGGACCGACGGCGGACGGACAGCCCGCCGCCCTGTCCACGGACTTCGTCCACACCAAGGAGATTTATCCCGTCGACGAGGACTCGTTCTCCCCGGGATCGACCTACAAGGTGTTCACTCTGATCTCCGCGCTCGAATCGGGACTACCGCTTTCCACGACGCTRCACGCCCCCCTCTGCTACCACTCGAACGTCTTCCCGAACCCGGATCCCCAGGGCAAGAACTGCTRCGGAAACGCCGATCCCAGCGAGGACGGTTTCTACTCGTTGACGACCGCAACCTGGTCATCGGTCAACACCTACTACATCCAGCTCGCCGAGAAGCTGGGCGTGCTGAAGACGGCCGAGGTGGCCCGCCGTATGGGCGTCACCTCGTGCCGGATCCGGCAGCACAACAACAACGATCCCGAATGCAGGGGGGTGGACGGGATCACCCGGGTCGACGGCTCCTCCATCCTCGGATCCAACGAGATCAGCACCCTCGATCTGGCGACCGCCTACGCGACGTTGGCCGCGCGGGGCAGGAAGTGCGACGCGCGGGCCGTGCTCGCGATCACCCAGCGGGTGGGCRGGACGGACCGGCCGCTTCCCTTCGACACCGGCGCTCCCTGCCAGCAGGCGCTCGACCCGAAGATTGCGGACAAGGTCAGCGCCGTGCTGCAGGGGGTTATCAACCACGGGACGGCCAGCGGGAACGGGCAGATCGGCCGGCCGGCCGCCGGCAAGACCGGCACCGCGGAGGGGTTCAGCACCGCCTCCTTCGCGGGTTACATCCCCCAGCTCGCCGCGGCGGTGACCCTCGCGGACCCGCGCGGACCGACGTCGCATCCCCTGATTAATGTGAAGGGTCGCAACGTCTTCGGTGGCGGATATCCCGCCCAGGTGTGGTCCCGCACGATGATCCGGACGATCGCCGGTCTCGGGCTACCGGTCGAACCGCTGCCGACCCCGGACGACACCCAACCCGAGGTGCCGACGAAGGCACTGCCGGACGTGGTCGGGCAGCCGCAGCAGGTCGCCGAGCAGACGCTCGTCCAGCTGGGCTTCCATGTCAGGTCGCAGCCGGTCCCGCATCCGGCGCCCCCCGGCACCGTCGTGGCGATGTCGCCCGCCCCGGGCAGCGAGGTCTCGCTCAACACCGAGGTCACCCTGCAGATCTCCGGGGGGCTGACCGGCACGGCCGTCCTGCCGGGTGGATCGACGCTACCCGGCTTCGGAGCGCTCGCCCAGCCGAATGACGGCCAACCGGCCGGGGGCGGCCAGCCGGGCACGGATCTGCGTCGGCAGCTGAACGCTTCAGGCGGCTCGGGGCCGTTGGACGGGACGGATGGCCGGGGCCAGGGCGGGCGCCGGCGGCGCTGAGCGGGCCACGCGGCTCGTTCAGCCGCCCGCCAACCGGGCCTTCACGAGTGCGGCGACCCGGCCGCCGTCGGCCCGGCCGCCGACCGCGGCCTGCACGGACTTCATGGCGGGACCGATCGCTCGTGGACCGCTGACATCCAGACCCGCGAGTACCTGGTCGATGATCGTGGCCAGTTCGTCGTCGCCGAGCTGCTTCGGCAGGTACTCCTCGAGCACCTCGCCCTCGGCCCGCTCTCGGTCCGCCTGGTCGCCGCGACCGGCCGCGGCGTAGGCGTCGGCCGCCTCCYGGCGCTTCTTCACCTCGCGGGTCAGGACCTTCGAGACCTCCGGGTCGTCGAGGACCCGCGCGGAGCTGCCGGCCACCTCCGCATCCTTCACCGCGGCCAGGGCCAGCCGCAGAGTGGACGTCCGCAGCTCGTCACGGGACTTCATCGCGACGGTCAAATCGGCGCGCAGACGTTCCTTGAGGGTGCTCATAACCACCGGAGCCTATGGTCTGCGGGCAGGGTGGTCACGCCGGTTCCGTCGGCGGGGCGCCCGGTGGTGCGCGGCGCCCGGTGGTGCGCGGCGCGGCGCGCGGAACCGGGCCGGGTGGCGGCAGGTCCCCGCCCGCGGTGGGTGAGACTGGGACGATGAACGCACGTCACACAGCGGCGAGGACTCTCGTGGGTGTCGCGGCGGTGGGGGCGCTCGTGTCGGCCTACGGCGGGTTGTACGAGCGCACGGCGTACACCCTGCGGAGGGTGCGGATCCCGGTGCTGTTGGCCGGCGCGCGCCCCCTGCGCGTGCTGCACATCTCCGACCTGCACGTCACCCCCCGTCAGTACGGCAAGCTCGCCTGGTTGGGGGACCTGGCCCGGCTCGTCCCCGACCTGGTCGCCCTGACCGGTGACGTGCTGTCTGCGGCCGATGCCCGGGATCCCCTGCTSGCCGCGCTGGAGCCGCTCTACTCGTTTCCCGGGGTCTTCGTACCGGGGAACAACGACTACTTCGTCCCGACCCTGAAGAGCCCGCACCGCTACCTCCGGCGGGGCGACGAGGCCCATCCCAGGGGCGCTCCGCTGGACTGGGCGRCTTTCGCCGGTGGTCTCGCCGCCGCCAGCGGGTGGACCGAGCTGACCAACGTGCGGGCGGTCATCGAGGTCGGCGGTCGCCGGATCGACCTGCGTGGCGTGGACGACGCCCGGCTGCGCCGCGACCAGCTCGCGGTCGTGACCGGCCCCCCGGAGCCCGGCGTTGAGCTCGCGTTGGGACTGTCGCACACCCCGGAACCGCGGGTCCTCGACGCGTTCACAGCGGACGGGGTGGGGCTCACCCTTTCGGGGCACACGCACGGGGGTCAGATCCGGCTGCCCCGGGTCGGGGCGCTCGTGACCAACTGCGGGCTGGACCGGGCCCGGGTTCGCGGGCTGTCCCGTCACGAGGTCGACGGGCGGTCGTCCTGGCTGCACGTGTCGTCCGGGCTGGGCACGTCCCCGTTCGCGCCGCTGCGCCTCGGCTGCCGRCCGGAGGCGACCCTGCTCACCCTGGTGCCGGCCGGCGACCCCACCCCGTCGGACCACTGAGCCGTCGGGTATGCTTCATCTCGGTCGCGGGGTGTGGCGCAGCTTGGTAGCGCGCTTCGTTCGGGACGAAGAGGTCGTGGGTTCGAATCCCGCCACCCCGACCAGATGACGCGTTGCAGCCCCGTCTCCCCAGCAGGGAGGCGGGGTTTTTGCCGCCCAGGGGGTCGGCCGTTCCTGAACGTCCTACCCGGTTGCCCGTCCACCCCACGGCCGCTCTCCCTTACCCGCGTATCTTCCTCGGCCGCGGGCACCGAGCCGGCAGCCGGGCGCTGGCAGGGCACCGATCGGCCTGCCGTCTTCGGTCGATCGCCGCCCTGCCGCGTTGCGCGGCTAGGATTCGGCGGTCTGATCGAGGCGAAGGCCGAAAGGCTCCCCACGGAAGGCGCATTGTTCAGTTGATCAAATTACCGCAACGGGCCGTGGACTGCAGCGGTACGAAATGACTGCCGTCGCCRCTGATGCGCATGAAATAATAGCAGTTGCCGAGTTGGCCGCGGTTTTTCGCGAGATCAACCGGCTTGGGGAGCAGGCCAGTGCCGTCGTAGTCGTGCACGGAGTGCAGACCCTGTAGGAACGACTGGTGGGTCGGGCAGGCGCCGGCGGCTTGCAGGCCGTGCAGGAACAGATCGGCGGACAACCAACCGAAGACCGCGCTTTCCTGCTCCGGCGGCTGKGTCTGCGGAGAGTAGCGGGTCATCGCGGCGAGCAGCCGCTGATGCGCGGGGGTGTTMAGCTCGAACGGGACGAAKCTGATGTAGATGTTGRTGCCGGCCAGGGCCGGGCCGAGATCGGTCAGCAGGGCCCGATCGTAGCCGAGCGAGAGGAGCACCGTCTTGAGGTTCACGCCGGCGGCACGGGCCGCGGGGAGGATCTGAGTGAGGACGTCCGGGGTGATGACGCCGGTAAGGGTGTCGATGTTAGCCGCCTTCATTTGCCTGGCCAACGCCTYGAAGCTGGTCGTCTCCGCGGTCACCTCGAAGTTTATGTCCACGCTGACACCGGCCGCTTGCAGGCTGTCAACGAGCTGCCGATGATAGTCGTGCACGGCAGCGTTCAACGCTACGTCGACCATGGCGCTCCGGGTTCCCCCCTCACCGCGAATGAAATCCCCCCAGACGGTGGACGACCCGGCCGGGACTGTATAGTGATGCCACGAGACCATGTTCTCGTGCGCGGCCCAGACGGGTTCGGCTCCCAGTCCGACGATCGGCACGTTCAGATCCGCGAGGTACTGGGCTGAGCCGGAGACCGCACCCAGTCCTTCTATGATGCCGAAGACCTCTTCCTTCTGGACGAGCTCGCGGGCCGCGGCGAGGTTCAACTGGGGGTCGGAGACATCATCCCGCCAGCTGTAGACAATCTTCCGCCCGTTGACGCCGCCTGCGGCGTTGGCTTCGCCGAAACGTGCATCGATTCCGGCCCGGAACGCGCGCATACTGTGCGCGAACGGCCCGGTGTCAGGGAAAAGAACRCCGGCCTTGATCTCGGTCTCAGTTATRCCCGGTGTGGCGCAGGCAGCTGTTCCGGTGCGTCCGGTGGAATCCTCCGAAGCGGTGCACGCAACCAGTCCGATCAGGCTAATCAGGATAGAGATCAGTGCAGTCGACCGTAATAACGACGGCCTTCCGGGTAAGAACATCGCAACAGTGCTCCTCTGCGGTATCGGATCCGTCGCGCCACTCACCGTCGACGGCCTCGGCTCGAGCATATCCAGTATTCTCCTGCCGGGCTCCGGCAAAGTTGTCTGTCGGTAATCCAGATTCGTGATCGCGTGGAGCGGTCGTTCGGGTCGGCGGGAGTGGCGGCGTAGTCCTTGGGCGATGTTGATGGTGCCGGCCGGGCGCGGGATGCTGATCCATCGCCGCCGCCTCGTCCCCGCCGCCTGGTCCCCGCCGCCGGCGTCCACGCACCGCCGGGCCCGACCTCCGGCTGCCCGGAGTCGGATAACGGTGGATCGCGACGGCGGTCGTCGGTGCCCGGCCGGCGAAAGGTGCTGYGGGTACGGTCCGCCGTCGGCGGAATCTCTCGGGCGCGCCCGTCGTGCGACGTGCCCGGGAGCCGGGTGCTCTACCGTGTACCCGAGGGGTCATGGGCTCATGATCGATCATTGCCCGCCTACGTTAAGATCGCACCATGGAAAAGGGGAAGCGGGAGACAGTGACGAGATACCGCCGAGTGGTCGTCAAACTGAGCGGTCGCGCGATCGCCGGTTCCGCCGAATTCGGCTTCGATTCCAACGCGCTGGAGCACCTCGCCCGAGAAATCATCGCGGTCCGCCAGTCCGGCGTGGAGGTGGCGATCGTCGTCGGCGGCGGGAACCTCTTCCGTGGTAACCAGTCGGACCGGTGGGGTATTGACCGGGTCGAAGCCGACAATATCGGCATGCTGAGTACGGTCATCAACAGTCTGCTGCTCCGGGGGAAGCTCACCGCGCTGGGTGAGGACAATCTGCGGGTGATGACGGCGGTGCCCGTTCCAGCGGTGGCCGAGCCCTACATCCGGCTGCGGGCGGTGCACCTGCTGGAGAAGGGGGCGACGGTCATCCTCGCCTGCGGCAATGGCCAGCCCTTCCTCACCACCGACTACCCGGCGGTGCAGCGGGCGCTGGAGCTCAATGCCGACGCGGTGCTGRCCGCCAAGGACGGCGTGGACGGCGTCTACGACAGCGATCCGAAGATCAATCCAGGGGCCAGGCTCTTCTCGCACCTCAGTTATGACGAGGTGATCAGCCGCKGGCTCCGGGTGATGGATCAGTCGGCCTTCATCCTGGCCCGTGACTTCGGTATGCMGCTGCATATCTTCGATATCGAACAGCGGGGCGCGATGACGGCGATCTGCCGTGGTGAGCACCGGGGGACGGTTATCTCCTCCTCGCCGGAGAAGTCCGAAGAGTTCGGGAACGAGGTGCTGGCCAGCCCCGCCGAATCGACGGCCTGATCCCGAGGCGCCGGCCATACAATCGATCTCGACGTCGGTCCCGATCTGCCTCTGAGGGGCACGTCGAGGGAGATCGAACCCGCTTCTCGAAGGACRGGCGCGGTTTGTCCGCGCGGCGGCGGACTCACCGCGGTACGCATTACGCCACGTTTCGTGGACGAAGACGACGACCCCTAACCCGGTCCCATCATTCAAGCTTCGTGAAGATACGTTCGTGAAGATACGACCGACCTGGGTTTCCACGGTCGCCGCCGACCGGTCCCCGTCTGCGCGGCTGATCGTCTCTGCCCCGGACGGCTACCACGCCAGGGATCTTGGACGTCAGTAGGAGCGGGCGATCAGGCAGACGAGGTCGTCGGCGTCGCTGCCGGCCTCGGGGATCCCGCCGTCCGGTGTCTGGATGCACCGCACGGTGAGCGCCTCCTCGGCGAGCTCGGCCTCGCCCTCCTCGCCGACAAGGCGCCAGGGGATCCGGGCGAAGCCGGCCTGGGCGGCCCGGGCGGYCTCGGCAACGGTGGCGACGTCCGTCGTCCGGCTCTCGCGTAGGGCCAGCGCCTCGGCGTACAGGTCGGCCTGCACCTCGCCCAGCAGCACCGGCACCCGCGTGGCGACCTCGGCCAGCGGCACCGGCACCTTCTCGGAGGTGTCCCGGCGCACCAGGGTGACGTTGCCCGCGGCCAGGTCCCGCGGACCCACCTCAACCCGTACCGGGATGCCCTTGATCTCCGCGTCGGTGACCCGCCGGCCGAAGGACAACCCGGGACGGGCGTCGACCTGCACCCGAAGACCGGCGTCGGTCAGGGCGGCGGCGATCTGGCGGGCCTTCGCGACGACGGTCTCCTCGTCGCGCACCGGCAGGACCACGACCTGCGTCGGCGCCAACCGGGGCGGGACACGCAGGCCGTTGTCGTCGCCATGTGCCATGATCAGCCCGCCGACCATCCGGGTCGAGCAGCCCCACGACGTCGTCCACGCCAGATGCCGGGCTCCGTCGGCGCCGAGGAAGTCGATGTCGAAGGCACGGGCGAAGTTCTGGCCGAGCTCGTGACTGGTCGCCATCTGCAGAGCCTTGCCGTCGCCCATCATGCCCTCGCAGGTCATGGTGTTGGTCGCGCCGGCGAACCGTTCCCGGCGCGTCTTCACTCCGACGAACACCGGGACCGCCAGCACCTGCGTCATAAAGTCGCGGTAGACCTCGAGCGCGATCCGACGGGCGTAGGCCGCGGYATCGGCCTCGTCGGCGTGCGCGGTGTGGCCCTCCTGCCAGAGGAACTCGCTGCTGCGCAGGAACAGCCGGGGACGCAGCTCCCACCGGACCACGTTCGCCCACTGGTTGAGCAGCAGGGGCAGGTCACGGTAGCTCTGGGTCCACTTCGCCAGGTATTCGCCGATCACGGTCTCGCTGGTGGGCCGGACGACTACKGGCTCCTCCAGCTCCTTGCCGCCACCGATGGTGACCACCGCCAGCTCCGGGCTGAAGCCCTCGACGTGCTCGGCCTCCCGGCGCAGGTAGCTTTCGGGGATGAACAGGGGGAAGTAGGCATTGACGGCCCCGGCGGCCTTGATTCGGGAGTCCACCTCGGCCTGCATGCGTTCCCAGATCGCGTAGCCGTACGGTCGGATGACCATCGTCCCGCGGACGGGGCCGTTGTCGGCCAGCTCGGCCTTGGCGAGCACGTCCTGATACCAGCGCGGAAAGTCGGTCGAGCGGGAGGTGAGTACAGCCACCCCGCCACGATATTGCCTCGACCACGGCTCGTGGCCCCGGGGACCGGCACCTGTTGGGTCCGCCGCCCCGGCGGGCGCCTCGCGCCGGTCGCGGTCGTCTCGGCTGACGGCCCGTCGCCAGAGTGGACGGTCGCTGAGGGGACGGTCGCCAGAGTGGACGGTTCAGGTCCGGCCCGGATCGCCGCCGCGTCCGACTGGCTGCCCGTCGACCCCGCGCCGAGCATCCCGCGAAACCTCCTGGAATACCAGTGAGACGTCCACGTCGCCGTGATGGCTGACCAGCGCGGCCGTGGGGGGGACGAGGATCATCGCGGTGGTCAGGTCGGCAGCGGTGGCTCCCGGGGCGAGGAGCAGCTCGTGTTGGACGAGTAAGCCATCGTTGACGGTGACCACCTCGGCCAGTGACCGTGGCCGTCCCCCGATGACCGGACGGGGTTCTGGTAGAAGATCGTCGTTATCGACGGTGTTCATGTTCTGGTCGTCCTCCGTTGTCGTGTCGCATGTCGTGCCGCGTCTGGTTGGTGCCGCCGGCACGGGGTGCGCAGCGCCGGCCCCGGGTCGTCCGGCCAACCGGACGCGGCGGTACCCGCGGGCCCCGCGCCATGCGGTCTGCGGCTTGCCGGACCCCGCCGATCCGCCGCGTGACGGGACATCGTCGTCCCGCCACGCGGCGGTGGCTGGCCGTGGCGCGCTTCATCGCCGGGCGGGACGGCTCCCGGTGGGCGGGCGCAGGCGGATGCGCTGGTCGGGTGGACTGGTCGGGTGGAACGGACGGGTCGTGGTGCTCTTCGGCTACGCCGTTGCTTCGGCTACGCCGTTGATGCTGTCAGCCACATCGATGTTGCTTTACAGCAAAGCACGAGAACGCGGGGTTGGCTACCGGCGATCTGTGCTCAGAGTGGACGTCTGGTAACAGAGGACGAAGGTCCTGATCAGCTGCGTAGCGCGGCGCGCGGGTTGGCCGCTTCGCCGGCTCCGTCCCACTGCGTCGCAGGGCGCGGCCCCCCGGGCCGGACATGACGCGCGTCGGTGAACTTTCGATGCTTGCTGCGTCGGAAGGTTGACAGCGACGATGCCGCTCGATGACCGTGAATGATCAAGTTCCGGGCGGCTCGGCGTTCTTCCTGTCGGACTCTCGCCTGTTCCTGTCCGTTCTCATTAGGCTCCCGTCCGTTCTTGTCCGCTTCCATCCGTTCTCGTAACGCTCCCGTCCGTGACCGAGGGTCACTTGTCCACGGTGTTCCGGGCGTGGCGTGATGTTCGGGACGATGGGCGAGAGTGACTATCTGCCGATCATTTGATGCGCACAGTCATGATCGGATTGGCCATTGGCTGGCTAACCAACCGCGAAGCCGGTGATATGGATGTGTTCCGGTTGGTGATGGGTCCGCGTTCGCGGACGTTCACCTTGCGTTCATTCGAGGTGGCTTCGATTCTCGTCGGCGCCCCAGTCCAGGGGGCGGACGATTCGGCGCCGTAGCGCGCGAGAACGAAGGGCTGCTCGTGAACCGAGGCAAGCGTCAGGCCGCCATCGGGGCTGCAATGGTGGCACTGCTCACTGTGGCGGCGTGTGGCACCGACGACAACAGTGACTCCGGCGG
Organism: Frankia sp. CgMI4; assembly: GCF_001756285.1. Taxonomy (NCBI): domain Bacteria; kingdom Bacillati; phylum Actinomycetota; class Actinomycetes; order Frankiales; family Frankiaceae; genus Frankia; species Frankia sp. CgMI4. The sequence continues at coordinate 58,821 of NZ_MAQZ01000002.1, read as the reverse complement.
CACCGCGGCGAAGCCGTCGAACGGGGCGAGCGCGATCGCCTGCGAGAAGGGCTCCATTACCGGATCGGGTTCCTCCGCGCAGAAGAACGCGATGGACGAATGGGTCAAGGCGTACCAGAACGCCTGCGACGGAGCAAAGATCAACTATCAGTCGACGGGGTCCTCGACCGGTCGGCAGCAGTTCGTCGCCAAGCAGGTTTCCTTCGCCGGTTCCGACTCGGCGCTGAAGGACCAGCAGAAGACCGACGCGGACAAGCGCTGTACCCCCGGTACGGCTGTCGACCTGCCGATGGTGGTCGGCCCGGTGGCGCTTATATACCACCTCTCGGGTGTCGACAAGCTCCAGCTGTCTGCCCCGACGATAGCSAAGATCTTCTCCGGCGCCATCACCAAGTGGAACGACCCGGCGATCACCGCGGAGAACAGCGGGGTTACTCTGCCTGACGCGCCGATTGCCTCGGTKCACCGGTCCGACGGTTCCGGCACCACCGACAACTTCACCAAGTTCCTGAAGGGCGCGGCCGGCGCCGCTTGGACCTTCGACTCCGGCTCGGACTGGAAGGCCCCGGGCGGCCAGGGTGCCAAGGGCAGCGACGGGGTGACTGCGACCGTGAAGTCCACCGAGAACTCGATCGGTTATACGGAGCTCTCCTACGCGGAGAACGCCGGGCTGTCCACGGTCGCGGTCAAGAACGGTGCCGGAGAGTACGTCAAGGCGAGCACGGATGGTGCCTCCCTCGGCCTGAGCACCGCGAAGGTTGCCAGCGGTGACGATCTGAAGCTCACCTTCGACTACACCGCGGCGACCAAKGGGGCCTACCCGATCTACTTGGTCACCTACGAGATCGCCTGCACCACGGGTCTCCCGGCCGACCAGGCCAAGCTGGTCAAGTCCTTCCTGACTTACACCGCGTCGGACGCGGGCCAGTCCTCGATCGCCGACCTTGGTTACGCGCCGCTGCCGGACTCGGTAGCGACTCGGGTCCGCRCGGTGGTTGACAAGCTGTCCTGACGTCGATCTGACGCAGCTCCGATCGGACTAGCCGGTGCCCGCGGTGGGGTGAACAGCYCCATCGCGGGCCCGTCGTTCGTTGACGACGACGGTGAGAGCAGCCGGGAACGGCCAGCGCATTCAGACCAGACCAGCAGCACCAGACCAGCAGCACCAGACCAGCCAAGACGGTGACGGCCAGGGCATTTCACGAGCGGGAAGTCGAGTTCGGAGCACCAGGGGAAGAGGACCCATGACGACGGAGCCGGACAGCTCGGCGGACGCCGAGTCTCGGGGTGCCGCTTCGGCGACGGCCCCATCGGGAGGTGACCGGCCGGCCGGCGGGCTGGYGGACACCTCGACAGGCAAGGCCAAGGTCGGCGTCGCTGACCTGATCTTCAAGAATGCCACCCGCACGGCCGGGGTCGGGCTGCTGGTACTGATCGCCGCGATCGCGGCCTTCCTGGTATTGCGCGCCACCGATGCCCTCGGCGCCAATACCGGGAACTTCTTCACCACGGAGGAGTGGTTCCCCAACGCCACGCCGCCGGTTTTCGGCATCGCCGCACTGCTGTTCGGCACGATGATCACCGCTGCCATCGCAATGATTATCGCTGTTCCGGTCGCGGTGGGTATCGCTCTGTTCATCACGGTGTACGCGCCGCGCCGGATGGCCTCCGCCCTCGGCTACATCGTCGATCTGCTGGCGGCCGTGCCGAGCGTCGTCTACGGCCTGTGGGGACTGCTCGTGCTCGCGCCGCACATGAAGGGCATCCAGAGCTGGCTGACCGACTACTTCGGGTGGATTCCGCTGTTCGAGACCGATCGCGGGGTCGGTCGGTCGATCTTCGTTGCCAGTGTCGTCCTCGCGATCATGATTCTGCCGATCGTCGCCGCGCTGTCCCGCGAGGTGTTCCTGCAGGTGCCCAGTGCGCATCGGGAGGCGGCGATGGYGCTGGGCGCGACCCGCTGGGAGATGATCAGAACCGCCGTCCTGCCCTACGGCAAGCCGGGCGTCATCAGCGCCTCGATGCTGGGCCTCGGGCGGGCGATGGGCGAGACCATCGCGGTTGCCCTGGTCCTGCCGGCGTCRTTCAACATCTCCTGGCAGATCCTCGCGCCGGCCGGTAACACCATCGCCGCGAACGTGGCGAACGGATGGGGCGAGGCCAACGACATCGGCCGCGGTGCGCTTATCGCGTCCGGTCTCGTGCTCTTCATCGTCACCATGCTGGTCAACATCATCGCTCGCGCCATCATCGCGCGGCGGCGTGAGTTCTTGGGGAGTGCCGCATGAAAACCGCGACCGTTCCCGGCAGCGCCGTCGCGGGCGGTGAGGACCGGCTGCAGCTGCGGGGCCGGGTCCTGCCCCGCTGGGTACCGCTCGCCGCCGCTGCCGGTGCCGTCGTCCTGACGGTCCTGATCTATCTGGTGACCTCGATCTCCAGCAGGATCCAGTTCCTCCTGCTGGTCGCCGTCTTCTTCATCCTCGCGATGACCGTGGCCTCGACGCTGGTCGAGGGCGCCCGCCGGGCCCGGGACCGGTTCGCGACGAACCTGGTCTACGCCGCCTTCCTGCTAGCGGTCATCCCCCTGCTCGCGGTGCTCGTGAATGTGATCGAGAAGGGTGCGAGGCGGCTGCGCCCCGGATTCTTCACTCACTCGATGAACGGCATCGGTGCCCGTGACGTCGGCGGTGGCATCTACCACGCGATCATCGGCACAGTGGAGCAGGTCGCGTTGGYGAGCCTGCTGGCCGTGCCGTTCGGTCTGCTGGTGGCCATCTACCTGGTGGAATATGGCCGCGGCCGGGTCAGCCGGGTGATCAGTTTCTTTGTCGACGTGCTCACCGGTCTTCCCTCGATCATCGCGGGTCTGTTCATCCTGGCGTTCTGGATCCTCGCCCTTCACCAGGGCTTCTCCGGATTCGCGGGTGCCCTGGCCCTCACGGTGCTCATGATTCCGATCGTGGTGCGCTCCGCCGAGGAAATGCTGAAGCTCGTTCCGGACGAGCTGCGGGAGGCCAGCTACGCCCTCGGGGTGGCGCGTTGGCGGACCATCCTCAAGGTGGTCGTCCCCACCGCGTTGCCCGGGATCGTGACCGGCGTCATGCTCGCGGTCGCCCGCGTTGCCGGCGAGACCGCGCCGCTGCTGCTGACCGTCTTCGGCACGAACCTCATCAACGCCAACCCGTTCTCCGGGGAGCAGTCCGCACTGCCGCTGTACATCTACTCGCAGGCCGGCCAGCCGCAGCAGGCGGCGGTGGACCGGGCCTGGGCCGCCGCCCTGGTACTCATCGTCATCATCATGCTGCTCAACTTCATCGCTCGTCTGATCGCCGGACGCTCGCGGCTGTGATGACCCTGGCTCGGGACGGCGGCATGGCACAGATCACGCCCTATTCCATTCTCACGTCCTATCCCATCCCATCCCATCCCATCCCATCTGATCCGATCATCTGAAACAGCATCCAGGAAGATCGTGAGTCGAGGTAGCCATGGCCACCCGCATCGACGTTTCCGGGCTGACRGCGTACTATGGGAAGTTCAAAGCCGTAGCCGACGTGAACCTGACCATCGAGCCGAAGAACGTCACCGCATTCATCGGGCCGTCCGGATGCGGAAAGTCGACGGTGCTGCGCACGCTCAACCGGATGCACGAGGTGCTTCCGGGGGCCCGGGTCGAGGGGCAGGTACTCCTCGACGGTGAGGATCTGTACGGGCCCGGGATGGACCCGGTGGCCGTCCGCCGCACCGTCGGGATGGTCTTCCAGCGACCGAACCCGTTCCCGACCATGTCCATCTACGAGAACGTCATCGCCGGGCTCAAGCTGAACGGGGTCCGCAAGAAGGCGCTCCTCGACGAGCGGGTCGAGGAGTCACTGCGGGGCGCGAACCTCTGGGAGGAGGTCAAGGACCGGCTGGGCCGGCCGGGCGCGGGCCTGTCCGGCGGGCAGCAGCAGCGGCTCTGCATTGCCCGGGCGATCGCGGTGGAGCCGCAGGTCCTGCTGATGGACGAGCCGTGCTCCGCGCTCGACCCGATCTCCACTCTTGCGATCGAGGATCTGATCGCGAAGTTGAAGTCGAGCTTCACCATCGTCATCGTCACCCACAACATGCAGCAGGCGTCGCGGGTCAGCGACTCGACCGCCTTCTTCTCGTTGGAGAAGACCGGCGACCCCGGCCGCCTCGTCGAGTACGACAAGACCTCGCAGATCTTCAGCAACCCCAAGGAAAAGCGGACCGAGGACTACATCTCCGGACGGTTCGGCTGACGGCCGGCGGGATTGGCGGACAGGACGCGCGGATGCTCCCGGTACCGCGTGGGGCCGGTCAACCGGGGGGGCAAGACCGTGGCTCGGCAGACGAGGACCCGGCGGTTTCGGTAGGCCCGGCGGTCGCGGCGGTAGACCCGTCAGCCGACGGACGTCGGTACCGCGGCCCGTCCGGTGGGCCGCGGAGACGGACGACGGGCACCGGGCCGGGGAGCTGCCCGGCGCTGTTGATCGCGGACGAGGACGTCGACGACGGCATGCTCGACGCCTTCGTCGAGAACGGTGTCGAGGTCAGCGTGGTGGCCGACGGGGCGCTGGCCCTGTTGGAGATCGGTCTGCGACATCCGGCCGCGCTGCTGATCAGTGCCCGGCTGCCCGTGGTGGACGGGGTGACCGTCGTGCGGACGKTGCGTAGCGTGCCCGGTCACGACGACGTGCCGATTCTCCTCGCGGTCGGCCCCGATGACCGGCCGCGAGCCGCCGCCGGACTCGACGCGGGGGCCAGCGCCTGCGTCGGCAAGCCGTACCGGGTTCCCRAGGTCCTCGCGATGGTGGGGTTCATCGGAATCGGACGGGCCGGAACGTATCCGCCTCGGATGCGCGAGCCGGAGGTGCTGCGCGGCGGACGGGTGCAGCTGGACCGCGCGGCACACGAGGTCCGCCTCGACGGGGCCGTGGTACCGGTCCCGCCGCGGGAGTTCCGGCTGCTCGCGCTGCTCCTGGAACAGGCGGGCCGGGTCGTCCCGCGCGAGACGCTGCTGCGGGAGGTCTGGGGTTCGGCGCAGACGGAGACGAACACGCTCGCCGTGCACGTGCGGCGGCTGYGGCGGCGGCTGGGCGAGACGRCCGGCCAGCCGACGGTCATCGAGAGCATCCGCGGGGTCGGCTACCGCTTCCGCGCCGTTCCCGATCCGGGTTGAGCCCTTCCGCAGGGACGTCAGCTGGGCAGCGCGTAGACGCCCGGCGCCACCCGTACCACGAGACCGTCGTCGATCAGCCCGGCGAGGGCGCGGGTCCGCTGCACCGGATCGTCCCAGACCTGGTCAAGGATCTCCTGACCCACCGCCGGACTGGCGTCACGCAGGACGGCGAGCAGCCGGCCGCGGACCTGGCGGTCGGTGCCGGCGTACCCCTGGGGCCGGCGTGCGGGTCCCGCGCTCGGCGGGCTGCCCGCGGACACCCACGCACACCGTCCCAGCAGGGGGCAGGCGGCGCAGCGAGGCGCCCGGGCAACGCAGACCAGCGCGCCGAGCTCCATGAACGCGGCGCTGGCCCGGGCGGCCGTCTCGGTGTCCGGCGGCAGCAGCTCCGCGATCTCGACCAGGTCGCGGCGGCTGACCGTGGCCGGCGGGTCGGCTCTTCCCTCGACGGCCCGGGCGAACAGCCGGCGCACGTTGACGTCTACGACCGGATGACGCTGGCGGAAGGCGAAGGCGGCAACCGCCCGCGCGGTGTACGTCCCGATGCCGGGYAGCGCGAGGAGATCGTCGAGGTGTTGGGGGATCTCGCCATCGTGCCGTTCGACGACGACGGTCGCCGCCTGGTGCAGCCGCAGGGCGCGCCGGGGGTAGCCCAACCGGCCCCACGCCCGGACGGCCTCCCCGGCCGGCTCGGCGGCGAGCGCGGCGGGCGTCGGCCACCGGTCCAGCCACGCCTCCCAGACCGGCAGCACCCGGCTGACCGGGGTCTGCTGCAGCATCACCTCGCTGACCATGATTGCCCAGGGGCTCGTCAGGGGACGGCGCCACGGTAGGTCTCGGCCACAGACGGCGAACCAGTCCAGGACGAGATCGGCCAGTGGTCCGGACGCGCTGCTGATTCCGGCTGGGCTGGCTGGGCCGGCTGTGCTGGCTGTGCTGGCTGGGCTGGTCATTCCCGCCATCGTGCCAGGCGACCAGGCCGGCCGGAGGCGGCAGGCGGCCTCCCGTCGCCTTCGGCTACCACACGTAGCATTACCGTGTGTAGCGTTACTATACGTAGCGTTCGAGAATRCTTGACTCGGCGAGCCGGGAGAGGCCCTCGCGGACCGCTCGGGCGCGGGTCTCCCCGACGCCGTCAACGGCCTGCAGATCGTCGACCCCGGCGGCGAGCAGTTTCTGCAGGGTGCCGAAATGGTCGACGAGCCGGTCGACCACCATCCGTGGCAGCCGGGGCACCTTCGCCAGCATGCGGTAGCCGCGTGGACTGATCTGCCGGTCCAGGATGTCCGCCCCGCCGGAGAATCCGATCACCCGGGCGAGGACGGTGAGATCGAGCAGGTCGGTCGGAGACATCGCGGACAGCTCACCCAGGACCTGCGCGGGCGTCCCCGCCTTCGACCCGATCGGCAGATAGTCGCGGACGGTGAGTTCACGCTCGGTCTCGACCCCGGCCATCAGCTCCTCGAGCTGCAGGGACAGCAGCCGGCCGTCGGTGCCGAGTTCGACGACGTAGCCTTCGATCTCGTCGGCTATGCGGCGCACCATCTCMAGCCGCTGGCTCACCGAGATCGCGTCGCGGACCGTGACGAGGTCCTCGATCTCCAGCGCGGACAGGGTGCCCGCGACCTCGTCTAGCCGCAGCTTGTAACGCTCGAGGGTAGCCAGGGCCTGGTTCGCCCGGGACAGGATGGCGGCCGAGTCGTCCAGCACGTACCGCCGCCCGGCGACGTACAGCGCGATGATGTGCATCGACTGGCTGACCGAGATGACGGGGAACTCGGCCTGCTTGGCGACCCGCTCGGCGGTTCGGTGCCGCGTGCCGGACTCCTCTGTCGGCACCGTCGGATCCGGCACCAGATGCACCGCCGCGCGGACGATGCGCTGCAGGTCGGACGACAGCACGATCGCGCCGTCCATCTTGGCCAGCTCGCGCAGCCGGGTCGCCGAGAACTCCACGTCGAGCTCGAAGCCGCCGGTGCACAGACCCTCGACGACCTTGTCGTGGCCGAGGACGATCAGTGCGCCGGTGTGCCCGCGCAGGATGCGTTCCAGGCCGTCGCGAAAGGGGGTTCCGGGCGCGACCGCGGCCAGTGTCGCCCGGAAGATGTCGTCTCCGGGTGGTCCTGCCATCAGGCTCCCTCAGCTCCTTGGCTTCCCCCACCGTCTCCCATTACCACTGTCGTGATGCTATCGGGGCGACGGGAGCCGGTGGGGTCCACCTCATCGTGAAGTACCGATATGGTTAGAAAAATACACACTTTCTATGTTTCATGCATTTTGCTGATCGCGCCGATCAGGTCGGGTACCTCGGTGACTTTCATGCCGTCCGGAGCCGGGCCGGGGTCCGCCGGAACGAGCGCCCGGCGAAAGCCGAGCCGGGCCGCGGCGGCGAGCCGTTGGCGTACCGAGCCCACCGCGCGGACCTCCCCGGCCAGGCCGACCTCGCCGATGGCGACGAGATCGGCCGGCAACGGACGGTCCCTGGCCGCGCTGACGATCGCCAAGGCCGTCGCGAGGTCCGCCGCGGGCTCGGCCAACCGAACCCCGCCGACGGTCGCGGCGTACACGTCGGCCCGGCCGAAGCGCACCTTCGCCCGGCGCTCGACCACGGCGAGAATCATCGCCACCCGGGCCGGATCGAGCCCGGACACGGCGCGCCGGGGGATCTGCGCCGAGGTTTCCGCCACCAGGGCCTGAACCTCGGCGACGAGTGGCCGTCGGCCCTCAACCGTTACGGTGAMACAGGTTCCCGGCACCGCCTCCAGCCCCGCGCCGCTGGACCGGGACAGGAACAGCCCGCTCGGGTCGGCGATGCCATGGATACCGGAATCGTCCATCTCGAAACAGCCGACCTCGTCGGCTGGTCCGTACCGATTCTTGCCCGCGCGGACCAGGCGCAGTGCGGAGTGCCGCTCGCCCTCGAAGTGCAGCACCACGTCGACCAGATGTTCCAGGAGGCGTGGTCCGGCGACCAGGCCATCCTTCGTGACATGGCCGACAAGCACCGTCACGAGTYCCAGCGCCTTGGCCGTCCGGATYAGGGCCGCGGTGACCTCACGGACCTGGGTGACCCCGCCCGCGGCTCCGTCCACCCCGGCCGCGGAGATGGTCTGCACCGAATCGACCACCAGCAGGGCCGGTGAGACCTCCTCGACGTGACGCAGGACGGCGCCGAGGTCCGTCTCGGCGGCGATCCACAGGTCCTCGTGCAGCGCACCCGTCCGACCCGCCCGCAGCCTGACCTGCGCCGCGGATTCCTCCCCGGTGACGACCAGGGCGCGGGCACCRGCGGCGGCGCTGCGGGCCGCGACCTCCAGTAATAGGGTGGACTTGCCGACCCCCGGTTCCCCGGCGAGCAGGATCACGGCGCCGGGAACGAGGCCGCCGCCCAGCACGCGGTCGAGTTCGTCGATCCCGGTCGGACGACGCCGCGTCGCGGTCACGTCAACGGACATGACCGGCAGAGCCGGTGCCGTCACTGCGGCGGACGAGGCGGAACGACCCCCCGCGACCAGGCCGGCCCCCCGGCGTGGGGCGGGGGCCTGGGCCTCCAGCGTGCCCCACTCCTGGCAGCGCGAGCATCGTCCCGCCCACCGCACGGACTCCGAGCCGCAGCTGTTACACCGGAACCCGCCTGAGGCCGCACGACTCGACGGGCGACCGCCGGCCGACGGGCGAGTGGATGCCATGGACGCAACGTTAGTCCGCTGGTCCGACATGTCGGCGACAGCGGCGCGCGGAATGGGTTCCCGGGCGTCGGGTACCCGCGAATGGGGATACCCCGGCCGGATCCCGCTGGGCGGGTCAGCCCAGCGGCGGGTCAGCCCGCGGTGGTGGCGCCGGCCGCAGGGCTCGCGGCGGGGGCCGACGTGACCCGGGAAGCGGCAGTCGACGAGGTCGTGCCGACCGTCGAGGCCGGCGTGGCGCCGGCCGACGGCGAGGCGGACTGCCCTGCCCGCGGCGTCCCGGTGACCGCGCCCGGAGCCGCCGAGGCGCCGGGCGCGGGCTGCTCTACCGGGACGTCCAGGGTGATGCTGCCGGCCTTGGCGAAGGTGATGGTGACGGGCACCTGGGACCCGATCAACAGGTTCTGCTGGACGTTCTGCAGGGTCGGCGCGGAGCCGTCGGCAATGAAGATCTTTCCGGAACCGGGTGGCAGCTCGGCGGGGCTCGGGACCCTGCCGCCCGCCGCCAGGGGGGAGGACACACCGATGATGGTGTCAGGCTCGGTGCCCGCGTTGAAGAACGCCGAGACGATCTGTGCGGAGTCTCCCCGGGACAGCGGGCCTGCCACATAGACATTGCGTAGCGTGATGCTGCCGACGGCGCTCGAGACGCTGTTGGTCGTGGTCCGGGCGAGGTTTGTCACCGCGTCGTTGCCGGAAGCGCAGCTTGCCAGGCCAGCGGACCCGACCACCGAGGCCAGGAGCGCGACACCGATCCGGTGGGAGGCGATGCGCCGCCTGAAGGTGGACTGTCGGCCGGCGTCGTGGCCCGACTCCGGGGCGGCGGACGCCCCGCCGACGGCGGGTGTGGCTGACGTGAAACGGGCACCCAGACGGCGGCTCACAGCTCGGTGGCTCCTCCTGCGCGAGACCGGTGCCTCGGGTGCGCACCGGTGCTGGTTGACGGTCGCCCCGGGGAGCGACCACCGGTGGCGCCGCCTCCACCGCCGGCCGTCGTAACCGGTGCGGAGGGGTCACCCCCGGTGCCCGGATGATTCGGTCTAAGACGGTCCGTCTCCCGACTCACCCGTGCGGGGCTAACACTAGCCATCCCCCGGCATCACGTGCGGCGGCTGTGGGCGGTACGAGACCCGCGGATCCGGCCCAGGAGCACGCTCGGGCCGGATTTCGGCGCCCTATCCGGGCCGGCTGGCCTGGGCGATCGGTCCGAGCGACCCCGGACGTGGGCAGCATCACGGCGTGGGGGGAGTCACGACCTGTCGGGCGACCCGGCGAGCGCCGTCCGTTCCGTGGCGATAGCCCATTTTCATGACGAGATGACCGTTACATAGCGATGTGTCGCGATGTGTCCGGTGTGCCGCGGCGGGACCGGTCGGGTGGATCGGGTGGGCCGGGGCCCGGGCGGGACCCCGTGCCGGCCCGCGCCGGGGGTTCGCCATGCGGCCCGCGCTCAACGTACAGCCAACATCCGCCGGATCGTCACCCATTTTACCTGGTAGGACATCTTCGATGTCGGTGCGCGGCGATCTGACGGGTGGCTGGGCGGATCTGTAGTCCCTGGGTGTCCGTCCTCCGGAGCGGGTGGCCGGAAGGCGGCGCCGGGTCCCTCACCCTGGCGTTGCTGGTCTTGAGTACCTGCAGCGTGCGTCTGACCTGCGGCGATGCGTGCGTGTTACGCTKGTAGAGGCGGAAGGGGCACGTGACAMATGGCGTTCCAAGTCGGCGAGACCGTTGTTTACCCRCATCATGGTGCTGCTCTGATTGACGCGATTGAAACTCGCGTCATCAAGGGCGAGGAAAAACTCTATCTCGTGCTGAAGGTCGCTCAGGGCGATCTGACTGTCCGAGTTCCGGCCGACAACGTCGGCATGGTCGGGGTGCGTGACGTCGTCGGGCAGGACGGGCTGGAACGGGTGTTCGAGGTGCTCCGCGCCCCGCACACCGAGGAGCCCACCAACTGGTCACGACGGTACAAGGCAAATCTTGAGAAGCTCGCCTCCGGCGATGTGAACAAGGTGGCTGAAGTCGTCCGTGACCTGTGGCGACGCGATCGCGAACGCGGTCTTTCCGCGGGCGAGAAGCGAATGTTGAGCAAGGCCCGGCAAATCCTCGTCAGCGAGCTTGCGCTCGCCGAGGGCACCAACGAGGACAAGGCGGAGGCCATGCTCGACGAGGTTCTCGCCGGATGATCGTAGGCTCGTTGGCGCAGGCGTAATTCGTCCGGCCGACAGGCGATCTATTCGGCACGGCATGATAATCCGGAAAGGCATTCTCTTTCCGGGAGACCGCCGTCCCGAGCGCGTTGYCGACTCAGGTTCCGGCTGAGTGGGCGTCGAGACGGTGGTGGGCGGTGTTGCGCCCACCGGCGGCTCGCGCCGAGCCGGCTGGATCGGCCAGGCCCTCGTGGCGGATGGCACACGGGAGGTCCTGTGGTGGGCGAAGGTCACCGGTTGCCGGTGGCGAGCCCCCGGGTGGCGGCGATCGTGCCGGCTGCCGGCCGGGGTGAGCGGCTGGGGGGRGGTACTCCCAAGGCGCTGCGAGCCCTCGGGGGCAGGCCCATGCTGGTGCGCACGGTGGAATCGTTGCGTCGCTCCAGGCTGGTGACGCAGATTGTCGTCGCGGCGCCACCGACGCTGGTCGATGCCGTGGCCCAGTTGCTTGGCGGGGACGTGTATGTGATCGCCGGAGGCGCCGAGCGGGTGGATTCGGTCCGCCGCGCCCTGCGAGCCGTGGACGACGACGTCTCCGTGGTACTGGTCCACGACGCCGCCCGGCCGCTGACGCCCCCCGAGCTGGTCGACGCGGTGGCGGCTGCGGTGCTCGACGGACATCCCGCGGTGATTCCCGTCGTGCCGCTGGCCGACACGGTCAAGGAGGTGGACGCCGACGGGCGGGTGGTGCGTACCCCGCCGCGGGACGGTTTGCGAGCCGTGCAGACCCCGCAGGGATTCCGCCGCGACGTGCTGAGCGCCGCGTATGCGCTCGAGGACATCGCTGTGACCGACGATGCGGGCCTGGTGGAGRCTCTGGGAGTGCCGGTGACGACCATTCCCGGCGCGCAGGAGGCATTCAAGGTGACTCGACCGGCGGATCTCGTGCTCGCCGAGGCGCTACTCGCCCGCTGCGACCYCGCGGACGACGCCCGGTCCGCGGAGGCCCGGTCCGCGGAGCCTCAGTTCGCGGGTGCCCGGTCCGCGGACGCCCGGTCCGAGGAGCCTCAGTTCGCGGGTGCCCGGTCCACGGACGCCCGGAGTGGCGGATGACCGGCGGCCCGCGGTGGGACGAGCCTGTCGTGGACGCCGCGCCCATCAGCCGGCAGGCCCCCGCGTCCAGCTTGGTGAACACGGTGATCCTGCCCCGGGTCGGYGTCGGGGTCGATGTGCATCCGTTCGCCGCCGGCCGGCCGTGCTGGGTGGCCTGCCTGGAATGGCCGGGGGAGACCGGGCTCGCCGGACACTCCGACGGGGACGTCGCCGCACACGCGGCCTGTGACGCACTTCTCACCGCCTCGTGCCTCGGTGATCTGGGTCGGGTGTTCGGCACGGACCGACCGGAGTACGCGGGTGCGTCGGGCGCGGTCCTGCTGGCTGAGACGGCTCGGCTTCTCGGTGCCGCCGGTTGGGCGATCGGCAACGTCTCGGTCCAGGTCATCGGGAACCGGCCCAGGATGGCCGGGCGTCGCGAGGATGCGCAGAAGGCGATGTCCGTGGCCTTGGGCGCATCGGTGAGCCTGTCGGCCACCACCACCGACGGACTCGGCCTCACCGGGCGGGGCGAAGGCTTGGCCGCCATCGCGACCGCGCTCGTCATCCGCGCCTGACGGCGGGCCCGTCAGGCGGTGATATGCCGTTTTGTCATCGACTGACTGCGTGCCGGCGCGGAGATGAGAGGGTGGGCCGACCCTGGCCCCTCCCCGAGGAGTCTGATGGCTGACCGCCTTCCCGAGCCGGTGAGGGCCCTTGCCGACGCCCGGACCTACGTCGTTCTGGCGACGATCCAGCCCGACGGCTCGCCGCGGATGACCGTGCTGTGGGTGGACCGCGACGAGGACGAACTGCTGCTGTCCACGGTGCGGGGACGTGCGAAGGAACGCGACATCGCAAGGGATCCGCGGGTCGGACTGATGTTCCTCGACCAGGGCGATCCCTACGGTTACGTCGAGGTCCGCGGGACCGCGACCCTGACCGAGGAGGGCGGCCGGGAACTGATCGACCGGCTGTCGGTGAAGTACACCGGAGACGTGTACCGGTGGGATGATCCGGATGAGGTCAGGGTGGTCGTCCGGGTCGTGGCGGACCGGGTACTGACGGTCGGCTGACCCTCCCCTTGGGTCCCGTCGATCGAGCGGGGRCCGTACCCTTGACAGATGGGTCTCCACCTCTACGACACGCGCAGGCGGCGTGTGCGKCCATTCGAGCCGCTACGCCCCGGTCACGTGGGCGTCTACGTGTGTGGGCCCACCGTGCAGGCGGCCCCGCACGTGGGCCACATCCGCACGGCGCTGCCCTTCGACCTGCTGCGCCGGTGGCTGGTGCAGTCCGGCCGTTCGGTGACCTTCGTGCAGAACGTCACCGACATCGACGACAAAATCATCATCAACGCGGATCGGGACGGCACCTCGGTCTGGGAGCTCGCCACCCGGCAGACCCGCGCGTTCGACGACGCCTACCGCATTCTCGGGATCCTGCCCCCGACGATCCAGCCGCGCGCCACCGGTCACATCCCCGAGATGATCGCGCTGGTGTCGGCCCTCGTGGAGGGGGGCTACGCGTACGCCAGCGGCGGTTCGGTCTGGTTCCGGGTGGGTGCGTTCGCCGACTACGGAGCACTGTCCCACCAGCGACCCGACGCGATGCAACCGTCCGTGGAAGCCGAGCCCGGCAAGGCCGACCCCCGCGACTTCGCGTTGTGGAAGGCAGCCAGGCCCGGTGAACCGTTCTGGTCGTCCCCCTGGGGTGACGGCCGGCCGGGCTGGCATCTGGAATGCTCTGCGATGGCCGGAAAATACCTCGGCCCGGTCTTCGACATCCACGGCGGCGGACTCGACCTGGTTTTCCCGCACCACGAGAACGAACGGGCCCAGACGGTCTGCGCCGCCACGGCCCGCCCGGCGTCGAACGCGGCTTCGGCCGATTCRCCCGGCCCCGGTGGTGGCGAGCCCGGTGGTGGCGAGCCCAGTAGCGGCGAGATGGCGCGCTACTGGATGCACGTCGGCCTGCTGACGACCGGCGGGACGAAGATGTCGAAGTCGTTGGGAAATTCCGTCCTGGTGGCCGACGCCCTCGACGCGGTCCGTCCGCAGGTTCTGCGTTATCACCTGCTTTCCGCGCACTACCGGTCCACGCTCGAGTACAGCGCCGAGGCACTGGCGGAATCCACCGCGGCCCACGACCGGGTGGAGACCTTTGTCCGCAACGCGTTGGACATCCTCGGCGGGCCCGGGGAGGCGGCGGCACTGRCGGCCGACGAGGTCGTCTCGTCGGTGGCAGGGGCGCAGCCGACGGTGGCCGGAGCCCGGCCGGTGCCGGTTCCCGGGCCGGGTGGTGAGTCGAGGCTCACTCCGCGGCGGGCCTGGTCCGATTTCACCATCRCCATGGACGATGATCTCGCCGTCGGGCGTGCGCTGGCGGCCCTGTTCGGCGCGGTGAGTCAGGGAAACCAGGTGCTGTCGAAGGCCCACAGCCGGGAGCTGGCCGGGTGGGTGGACGTGACCCGCCGGATGCTGAACATCTTCGGTCTCGACCCGCATGAGCAGTGGCCCACCGCAGGTGCCGAGTTCAGGCCGGCGCTGGACGGCGCGATGCAGGTCGTGCTGGATCTGAGGTCCGCGGCCCGGGCCCGACGGGACTACGCGGAAGCCGACGCCATCCGGTCGAGACTGGCAGCCGCCGGCCTGATCGTGGAGGACACTCCAGAGGGCCAGCGCTGGCATCTGGCCTGATCCGATCGGCGGGTCGCCTGCCGCCCCGGACAGCGGCAGGCGACCTGGTAGATCAGCGGGCGCGCAATGTGATGCGCGTCCAGGCGCCCAGGTAGACCCGGTCCCCGTCACGAAGCGGAACGGGCTGGCCGGGCTCGATGGGGTCCGGTTCGTCGTTCAGTCGGGTGCCGTTGGTGGAGCCCGGGTCGCGGACCGCGTAACCGCCGTCGGGCAGCAGTTCGAACAGGGCGTGGCTGCGGGAGATCCCTGGGTCCTCCGGCGCTCCGGACAGGTCGATGTCGGGATGGATGCCACGGGACTCGCTGCGCCGTCCCACGAGCATCTGAGAGCCGGCCAGGGCGAAGACCCGACGAGGGTAGAAGGTCGGGAACGGGACCCGGTGGTCGTCGCCGCTGTCGTAGTACTCGCGCTCCGCCTCGACGATGGCCTCCCAGACGGTGCTGCCCGCCGACGCGCGGTCCCGGTCCCATCCGGCACCACGCCCGGCGCCGGCCCGCGGGTCGTCGAGGACCGCGTCACGGGGGTCGACGTGGCCGCCGCGGGTGCCGCCGAGTTCCGGATCGCCCAGTCGCGGATCGCCCAGTCGCGGATCGCCCAGTCGCGGATCGCCCAGCCGCGGATCACTCAGCCGCGGATCACTCAGTCGCGGATCACTCAGCCGCGGGTCGGCGCCGGGCCGAGCGTGCCGCGGGTCGGTCGTGTGCCGCGGGTCGGTTGTGTGCCGCGGGTTGCCGCCCCGGCTCTGGGTGACCCGGTCGCCGGCTGGCGCGGGCGGGGCGGAGGCGTCCATGCCCAGCGGGTCCGCACCGTAGCCGTACTCGGCGTCGCGCCGGCTCCGGCGGTGCGTGTCCGACTCGCGATCAAGGTCGCCCCGCGGATCCGGATATCCACCCGGCGTCCGGCTGTCGCGGCCGGTGGGGTAGCCGCCGCGGTCGGCCCGGTCGTCATGGCCGCGGCTGTAGGGGTCGCGGTCGTAGGGATCGCGGGGATCGCGGGGATCGAGGTCGGGGTAGCCGCCCGGGACGCGCTCCTCGCGGCTGTCGCGGCCGGTGGGGTAGCCGCCGCGGTCGGCCCGGTCGTCATGGCCGCGGCTGTAGGGGTCGCGGTCGTAGGGATCGCGGGGATCGCGGGGATCGAGGTCGGGGTAGCCGCCCGGGACGCGCTCCTCGCGGCTGTCGCGGCCGACGGGGTAACCGCCACGGTTCTCCGGCGTGCCCCAGTCCCGGCCGTAGGGATCGCGCCCGTGGTCGATCCGGTCGTCGGGGGCCGGCCGCTCGTCACGCCCGCGTGGGTAGGGGGCACGATCATAGCCACCGGGCGGGCCGTAGGGGTCCTCCTGATAACCGCGGCCCCCCCGGGACTGGTCGGGGTAGCCGTCGCGGCCATACCCGCCATACGCGTCGCCGCCGCGCGGGTCGCCGCCGCGCGGCGGGTCCGTCACCCCGGGCAGGTCGGCTGGCGAACGGCGGATGCCCAACGGGTCGTAGCCATCTGGACCGTCCGCATCCGGGCCGGTCTGCTCGGCTGGCCCACGCCGGCGGTTCCCGTCAGCCGAGCGGCCGGGGGCATCTGCTCCGTAGGGAGCTCGCCCGCCGTCCTCCGGACGGTATTCGTACCTCTCCTGACCACTCATGATCCCAATTCCGCACCGATCGCAGTAGTCGGGTCGTGAGACAGGTGCCCCGTAGGGCATCGTGCCCTCACCTGATCACCGGTTCACCCGGAGGGTCCTCGTCGACCGTGTGTCAAGGACCATCTCATCGATCTCATCGATCTTCTTGACGTTCTTCTTCAACCGAACCGTACCTGTTGTGGCATTGTCGACGTGAACCACCTTCTGTAGGAGGCGGTAGGTGTCTCCGTTGCCGGAGGCGAGCGCCAGCTGAGCGCCGCGTCCGAGCAACAGTGTCGCAGTCGCCTCGTCGTCGGCCCGACGCGCCTCCAGACCCCGTRGCACCGCGGCCGCGAGTTCCGCCTGGTCGGTGTAGTGGGCGACCGGGTCGTTGATCCGGCTCCACTGGGTCTCATCGTCCGTCCAAACCGCTCGGACCAGCGCCTTTGACGTCACCCGGCCGTCGACGACGAGGCTGACCCGCGCCGCCAGCGCCTCGGTTCCCAGCGCGCGGGCGGGCACCTGGACATTCAAATGGTAGTCGCGCGACTCGATTCCCCACGCGCCGGTACGGTACCGGAAGGTACTCGTTCTGGTAGACCTCCGCGGCGAAGGCGCTCATCAGTCCTCCACCCGGGCGGCCACCACCGTGATGTTGTCGTGTCCCCCGGAGTTGATGGCGAAGTCGACGAGGTGGCGGGCGACGTCGATGGCCTCGCAGTGGGGTGGGAGCTGGTTGACGAGCGCGGCCATCACGTCTGGCCGGGACGCGTAGTTCCACAGCCCGTCGCTGCAAACCAGTACCGTGGCCGGCGCCTCGATCGGGAACATCTCGGTGTGCGGCGCGACGTCCTCGACGTCGCCGCCCAGCCAGCGGGTGAGGGTGTGCGCCCGCCGGTGCGTCTCGGCCTCGTTGGCCGGGATGAGCCCCGCGCGCGCGGCCTCGGCCGCCCAGGTGTCGTCGGCGGTCAGCCGCTCGCACCAGCGCGGACCGAGCAGGTAGACCCGGCTGTCGCCGACCCAGCCGACTGTGACCATGCCCGGCCCGTCCGGGGTCGGCGGGGTGACGATGGCCGCGGCGAACGTGCACGACGGCGCCATCCGCCCCTCGGCCGCGCTGAGTTGGGCGATGGTCGCCTGGGCCGCGTCGACGGCGGCGTGCAGCGCGGCCTCGGCGTCCTCCGGGGAGAACCCGCCGACAACCGCGCGGGGCGATGTTCGCGGCTTCTTGTAGTCGGCATACGACGGTTCGAGGATGTCGAGCATCTCCTCGGCCCGGCTGACGCCGCGCGACGGGCGGGTGCCGTGGTGGACGGGGCGCCCCGGGCCGTGGGCACGCACCGCATCCGCGAGGACGGCCATGGCCGCGGCCGCCGCGGCGGCCGAGGCCTGCCCGGAGCCCGGAGTGGTCGATACGCCGTCACACACCACCGCGATCAGCGTGCCGTACACGACGGCCAGGCCCATGGCGTCCTCGTTGGTGGTGTGCCGGACGCCGCGGTCGCACACGCCGGCGAGCTGGCCGAGGTCGACCTCGCTGTGGTCGGCGTCGCCGTGGCCGGGGTGCGGACCCTCCAGCCCGTGACCACAGACCTCGCAGTACCGGTCGTCGGCATACACCGGTGCCGCGCACACCGGGCAGCGACCCAGGTCGTCGTCGAGTTCGAACGGCCCGCTCCCGGTGATCTGGTAGGCGACCGTGGGGGCGTCGTCATGCGGGTTGAGGTCCACCGTCATGCCGCCGGGAGAAATCGGACGCGGCCGGAAACAGCCGGGAGAACRCATGCGGGCGGTGTGCGCAGAGCCATGTGCTGGGTGCCTCCTGCCCCTGACGATCGGGTCGTCGATGCTCGCCGTGGCCGTCTCGGGACACCGACGGCGCGCGCCCGATGATCGACCGAAGTGGTCGCACTCGTCGAGCTGGTCATCACACATTCATGGAGATGTATTCTCCCAGCTTCCCCCACGGCACGTCGAGGGTGTAAATCGCCGTGCCGGCGACCTGATCCGACGCGCCCGCCATCGTCGGCGGGCGACCCTAAAAGAGCGTAAAGGCCGGGGGTGGATGGTGGCAGGGCCCCCGCATCCCGGGGAACCCCGGGCCTGCCGATCGGCGTGGTCACGCGGCCGCCGCTCATGACCCGCACCTCCGCTCGCGTCGTCACGTCGTCTCCCCGGGTCCGCCTGGGCCGCCGGGCCGGGAGGTGGCGCTCAACGTTCTATGCCGGGCATTCTCCAGGAATGTCACCGCCGCGGCGGTGACACCGCCAGGTCGGGGAGCACACCCGCCGAACGCCCGCGACGGCGTGCCGCGCGGCCCGGCAGCCGTGACGAGCGCGGTACCGTAGGCCTCCACTCCGCCGAGCATGGTGAGACTGGCATCGAGATCGTCGATGTTGATCAGGTGGCTCCCCGCCTTCGCCATGGGGMACCASCGGTCTTCGGCCCGCGACCACCCGGCGGCGGGTGGAAGAACGATGCGCACCTGACCCTCCTGACGCCGGTGAGGAGCGGCCGGACCACATCAGGTCGGGCCGTGGGCCTGCCGGCCCTCAGGATAGGGCGCCGGGTCCCCGGAAACGGCCATGTCGAGGTATGCCCATGGCAGAGCTCCTCCGCCGAGYTCCCGCCGAGCTCTCGCCGAGCGCGCCCCGACACGCCGGTGTCGTCCGCCGTATACCGTGGTCACATGGTCATTCCCCGGGCGTGTACTGGTCGGTGGTCCTGATGGCCGGCGCCGCTCGCCGGGACAGCGGGATCGCCCGCGGCGGTCAGGGCGGTCGGGCCGCCAAGGCCGGTTCCCACCGCAAGGGGGCCTCCACGGGCAGCGGCGGTCACGGCCGCAAGGCGCTGGAGGGCCGTGGGGCCACTCCGCCCGCGCAGCTGCGCCCCGGCCATCCCGCCCAGCGTCGTGCGGCGGCGGCTGCGGCGGCCCGTTCCGCCTCGGCCGGAGCCGAGCGGGGTCGAGCGGCCGCCGGCCGGCGCGGGGATGGTGGCCGCGCCGTCGCAGCTGCGGCCACCACCGGGCCGAGCGCCGTGGGGGGTTCCGCGGGGGCCGGGCGCCCACGGCGGACCGAGGGCGACGAGCTGGTGGTCGGGCGCAACGCGGTGGTCGAGGCGCTGCGGGCCGGGGTACCGTCGTCGACCCTTTTCATCGCCGGCGGGCTGGACTTCGACGAGCGGCTCGCCGACGCCCGCCGGCTCGCCGGGCGGGCCGGGATCGCCGTGGCCGACGTCGGCCGCACGGATCTCGACCGGATGTGTGGCACCGCTCCGCATCAGGGTCTCGCCCTCGTGGTACCGCCGTTCCGGTATGCCCATCCGGATGATCTCCTCGCCCGCGCGCGCTCGTCCCCTCCGGGTCTGCTGGTGGCGTTGGACGGGGTCACCGATCCTCGCAACCTCGGGGCCGTGGTGCGCTCGGCCGCCGCCTTCGGTGCCCACGGCGTCGTCGTTCCGGAGCGTAGGGCCGCCGGCGTGACCGCCGCGGCCTGGAAGACCTCGGCGGGGGCTGCCGCCCGGCTGCCGGTGGCGCGCGCCACCAACCTCGCCCGCACGCTCGTCTCCTACGCGGCGGGCGGCCAGTTCGTTGTCGGTCTGGCCGCGGACAGTGAAGTGAGCATCGACGAGCTCACGATGGCGACCRACCCCCTCGTCCTGGTGATCGGTTCCGAGGGACGCGGGTTGTCCAGGCTGGTCGAGCAGCGCTGCGACGTGAGGGTCCGGATCCCCATGGCGGGTGCGGTGGAGTCCCTCAACGCGGGGKTGGCCGCCGGGATCACGCTGGCCGAGATCGCCCGCCGCCGTCGGATCGGCTGAGCCGGCCGATCGGTGGGTCCGCCGGGTCTCCGCCGGGCGGGGCCGCGGAAGTTGAGCTGGCCGACGTCGCCGTGACCGGGAAACCGTGACCGGGAAACGTAGCGCGCAGCCCCGTGTCCCGGACGGGACACGGGGCTGCTGACCGCGCGCCGATCAGTACCGGCCGGGCGCGGACGGTGAAGGCTGGCGCGGGAAGTCGGGCAGCTCAGATCTTGTGACCCCAGCACGGCTTCGAGGCGTACCAGGGGCTCGTCCCCTGCTGGGCGTACAGGATGCGGGCGCGCTGCCACTGCTCGGCGACGCTGGCGTGCTGCGGCAGACCCTTGCCGCCGACCCCGTGCCAGGTGCTGGGCAGAAACTGGAACAACCCGCCGGCGCCGATGGAGTTGACCGCGCGGGGGTTCCCCCCGGACTCACAAGGGATCACCTTGGAGAGGAAGTGGTCGGCGTTCGTCGACGCGCTGGCCGGTTGGGACAGCGCGAGGCCACCGCCGATCGAGGCCGCGAGAGTGGTGGCGGCGATCAAGGCCCGGGAACCGAGCCTGATGCGGTTGAGACCACGAGCGAGCGAACGAGCGTTGGACATTGAGTTGCCCTTCCCCACGCMTGCGAGGTGAGCTGTCGGGTTCGGGCTGGGAATGCCCGGCCGCGCATCGCGGCTTCACCCCGAGGACGTCTTTTATCGGCGCCCGGAATTGGTTCCCCCGCTCCTGCCAAAGGTTTGATTCTCGTCGAGCGGGGGCAGGATTCGGCGTGCCGCCCGACGCATGCCATCAGGTGACGGCACGGCAACGAACATAGCTGAGAGTGACCCGGGAAAAACAAGAGTACGTGAGGATGCACACAGTGCACCCCACTTACTTGTCCCGATCTTTTTAATGGTGTTTCGCGCCCGCGTGCGCGCCCGATCCTAGAGGTTGTTCAGTGGGCTGAAAATCCCCAGTTCGTGGCTGGGTCGTCACGCTGACGGTAAACAATAMGCGATGCGTGGGGAATCTGTTCCGCCGCGTGGCGATCGAGCCTCCACTACCCGCTGCCGGCAGTCTCTAACCAGGTTCCGAAAAAATCTGTGTCGACGTTCCGGCGGACCCGCACCTATCGCCTGCTTTCCGGACTATACGGCACGAGGGAACCATGTCATATGTCGGATCTAACAGTCCGTGTCGGACACCCGGTCCCGGCGCTGCGCCGTCGGCACGTCGGCACGTGGGCACGTCGGCATGCCGACGTGCCGCCCGCGGGGCGGGTGCGTTCGGGTTGGTCAGCGGTTGTAGGACCAGGCCKAGCCGGTACCCCGGTACTGCTCCACCGGGATCGGTGTGGTTCCGGCCCGCATCCGATCCGTGTAGAGCTGACCGTGCAGGTGATCGATCTCGTGAGCGACGAGCCGCGCCAGCCCCTGCCGATAGACGGTGATGTGCCGGTTGCCATCGATATCGGTGTGTTCGACGTGCAGCTCCAGCGGCCGGGGGACGAGGCCACGGACGTCGAAGAAGCTCAGGCAGCCCTCGTACTGCTCGTCGGTCTCTCGGGAGGTCTCGATGACGCTGGGGTTGAGCAGCGTGAGCGTGTCGCCGCCCGCGGTACGCACGATCGCCGCGGCGCGGTTGATGCCGACCTGCGGCGCGGCGATGCCCAGGCCCTTGCCGAAGGTGTGCAGGGCGGACACCCGTTCGAGGGCGGAGGACAGTTCGGCGACGACCCGGCGCGCGTCTTCGGCCTCGTTGGGCAGAGCGAACGGGCGGGCCGGCTGCCGCAGGATCGCCTCACCCTCCTGCACGATGCCGACGGCCGCCATCTGATCGCTGGGACGTGTTCCGGTCTCCGTGGCCGGATCACGTTCCGGCACGGTGGCCCGGAAGTTCCATTCCAGYCGGTAGCGGGCGTGCAGCGGCGGCTCGGTGGTCGACCAGGTGAAGATCCGCCGGTCGCCGGAGTCGGTGCGGGCGACTGCGGTCCGCAACGGGAAGGCATCGGCGGTCATCGACGTCTCCATGCCCCAGACCACGGGATCCAGCTCGGCCGGAAAGTCCAGCCGCACCGAGAGGAAACTCGTCGGTACCCGCACGGCACGCTGGAACCACGGCCCCCACTTCTCCCTGCTTACCTGGTAGCTGTAGTTGATCCACGCCGATTCGCCGGGATAGAGCGGAAATCGTCCTCGGCTGTTCTCGAAGAGCAGCCAGACCTCCTTGAGCGCGTCCCAGTCGGTCTTGACCTGCCAGGCCATCTGCTCGCCGCCACAGTGCGCGCTGAGCTGGAGGTCCTCCCAGCGCAGCGGATCGGATCGGTACAACCGCGCGGAGCGTTCCGGATCTCCCGGGAACCGGTCGACCGATATCCGCATCAGATACCGGGTTACCGGTTCGCTGCCGGCGTTGAGAAGACGTCTTCGCTGGTGGGCGACGTACATGCTGTCGTCGTAGCGGAGTTCGGCCCGGTCCTCCTCGACGACCAGGCCCCCCGGTCCGGGGGGGAGCCGGCCCGGGCTCTCGGCGACGACGGGGCCGGGGGCCGGGGCCGGGTCGACGGAGGGGGTCGCGACGTGGGCTACCGGCGTCGGGCCGGATCCGGCCGGAACCGTTGGCGGCCCGGGCGGCTCGCGCACGTCCCGTGCCGCCTCCCACGGCCGTGCGGCCAGGTGGAAATAACTGCCCGGGATGCGCAGCGCGTCGGTGATGCGTTCGATCAGGGAGAGCCGGGCGATGTGGTCCTCGCCCTGCATGATCCGGCTGACCCTGCTCTGGCTGAGCCCTTCCACCGGAGATGCGATGCGATTCTGGCTGGCACCGTCGTACTTCTTCATCAGCCGGAACACCGTGCGGAAGTCCCGCGTCGCGCACGCCGCCCGGAAGTCCTCCCGGGCCAGCAGCCTGGGCGATACCCGGTAAGGTCCAGATTCGTACGACATCGAAACGGCCTTCCATGTCGGTACGGTCGGTGAAGGCCGGAGTGAAATCGGGCGATCAGTCCTCCGTCAGTCGACACATCAGGATAACGACGCCATGTCAAACGGGCACAGATGTCCGGCTGAATGCTCGACTGTCGGGTATCCGACAGCGCGGGATCGGCGGTTTCCMCGATCTTTCCGGGTTTTTGTGGTAAGGCGGATGTCGTGTCTGACTCCTTGCGGACAGCGACGGCTGCTGGTGGCGTGCTGTCGCCGCCGGCCGGGGTGACAGGAGGCGCACCCGCCGCCTGGAARGAGCTCGTTCCACCCAAGGAACTAGGTCTTCGTCCCGTGGCGATCCGGGCTGCCCTAGCGGCGCGATCCGGGCCTGATGCCCACCGATGCCGCCTCGCTCCTCGATGTCCGACGGCCCGTCGCGGCGGACAACTGTGGAGGGTTAGGCACGGTTTGGCGGCCGTAAACCGGTTCGCCTCCCAATATCTTCGCTTTCGGCCATCTATTCGCGATCTTCGGCGTTTCGCGCCGGGACATCCTCGGCCAAGGCCGTGCGGATGCGACCGCCGAGACGGCCGGGTAGTTCGGTCAACGGGGTCCAGCGGTAGTCAGGGAGCGACCCAACCACAACTGATCAACCAGATGTGGGGGGTCAAGTTTCCGAGACTCGTGGCCCATACGAGAAAGGCATGCCTGACTGACGTTTCCGGATCCCGGTCGCCTGCGTCAGTCTTGGTGGCAGGCCGGTCCCGCCCCGCGTCGAGCCGCGACCTCCGCCGGGCGGGGCCGGYGTGATGCCGAGCCGCGGCCGGGCGCGACGCCCAAGACCTCCGTCGGGGGGCTATGGACAGGTGGCCCTGCCCTGCCCAAGCAGGGCCACCCTCGGCCTCCGTTCAGCCCTCGCCGGTGAAGTGCAGAGTGACGCGATGCCGGTCCGACGGCCAGGCGGGCACCTGGAGAACGCTCCGGTGGGCTGTCTTTCCCCGCGGCGTCATCGCGACTTCGACYGAGCGCTCACCCGCCGGGATGAACACATCTACGCCGGTGATGAAGCCGATCCCGAAATACGCCGGAATCGGCATTGTGAGGTGGGTGACGCCGTCGGAATTCCGGTCGAACAGGTAGACGCCCAGGGCCAGTTTGGACCGGGGCGCGTCGGCGGCGTTCAGCACGTTCTTCCCGTCGATGCTGAGGACGTCGTCGGCGTTCCCCTGGTCCCCCCACCATTCGAGCGGGCGTTCGACGACCAGATCGGTGTGCCCGGGACCGGTCTCCATCCCGCCGCCGATCTCCTGGCCCGRCTGGCTCGTCAGCAGACGTACGAGGTGATCGTCGCGGCGGAACGGCTGGTAGTAGAAGTGGTGGTCGGGTTCCCCGCCGCGTACGATCACGAACTCGTAGGTGGAGGCRCCGTCACCTCGGAACGGACCCCAGGATCCGTCGCCGGAGAGGTGGAAATAACCTTTGAGGCTGTTCGCCCCCCGCCGACCCGTCCGTGGGTCGACCCGGTGAACCTCCAGCCTGGCGTCCCGCACACCGACATTCATCGGATAGCGCAGGGCCCGGCCGGAGATCTCGATCGGGCCCTGCTTCGGCACCACGTCGGTCGTGTGCGGAGTGGTTCCGGTGAGAAACCGGTACATCTCCCTGAAGGTGGCCGTCGAGGTCAGGAGCTGGGCGCGGTCCTGGTCGACGAACCGCACGTTGACGGCCCCCTCGACGCGCCGGGTCGGATCGTTCTCGCCCCAGACCGCCAGGGTGGGCACTCCGGCCGGGGGTCTACCCGCGAGCGAGCCTCCGACGGTGACGTAGTGCGCGACCCGGTTCGCCCGGTCGGATGAGCTGGTCAGGTACCGCTCGCTTAGCGCGGCGCCCTCGAGATGTGCCACCAGATCGAGCTTCTTCGCCCCGGTTGCCTTGAGGATACTAGCGATCTTCGCATCGAGGTCCGGAAGGACCTCCTCGACGGAGTTGGCCGAGGACGACGCATCGTAGTCGAAGGCCTCGACGTAGTCGACGGGATAGCCGTTTGCGGTGAATCGTTGCGCCGGTGTCTCGAAGAGGCTGCCCGACCCAAGGCTGCCGTGCACGAACAGGATCGGGAGGCGAGAGGCGTCCGGGGCGGCGACCGCGGCCTCCGCCAGCTCCCGCGCGAGCGCCGGGGAGCGTCCCGCGCCGGACTCCGTGCCACCAGCGCCGGAACAGGCGACCGCCAGTCCGGCGATGGCAAGCGCGCTCAGCAGGTGGAAGTAACGGCGGCGAGCCACTCGACGTCCCTTTCCCTCGGGATATCCGACGGCCACGCACCGGGCCACCGTCAGCATTTCTCCTGTCGGTTACACCTCGGTAGCGGCGCACCACTGGATCGGACGTTCTGCGCGTCCGACACGTCTCGTGCCAGAGCACAGTACATCGGGCCGGCGCATGTGACGGCCAGGCCCTCGTGAGCTTCGGTGCGGACGCGGCCGTTCCCCTGGTCAAAAACAAGGTGCGGGCCCGGCCGGTYGCCTGTCATCATCTCGGCATGGACAGCGTGGCCGGCGGGGTTCCGCATCAGGAGATACGGTCGCCTGGCATCGGTTCCCGTGGCGCCGGTCAAAACGGCACCGGCCTGGACGATGTCGGCACCGCCGTGGACAACCTCGTTTCCCGCCGGGTGGAGCGGCATGCCGCCCTGCGTTCCTATCTGCGTTTCGTCGCGACCTTCAAGGGGCCGGCTCTCCTGGTCGTCGGTGTCTTCGTCCTGTCCAACAGCCTGCTCGCCGTGATACCGGTCCTCATCGGCCTTCTCGTGCAGGCTCTCGCCAGCGCCCCGGTACAGACCCACGACGCGTACCTGTACGCCGGCGTCCTTCTCGCGTGCAACATCGGCCATGACCTGACCTGGCGTGGTGCCGAGGTGCTGTATCTCCGGCTACTCAACCACCGGGGCTACGAATACGAGAACATTCTCTTTGGAAATGTCATAAACGAGCGATATCCATACTTCGTCGGCAAGTTCACCGGAAAGATCAGCAGCTATGTGAGYACGCTCGGCCGCGAGTTCCGAGAGATCCTCGAGACGGCGTGCTTCACGTACGTCGAACAGCTGGTCAAGGTTCCGGCGATCCTAATGATCATGTTTTCGGTTAACCTTTACTCGGGCCTGACCTTCCTGGGTTCCGTCGCGATCATGCTTCTTGTTGGCAGGCACACCGTCCGTCGTTCGGCCCGCGCGGAGAAGCGGCTCGCGGACGAGGTCTCGGAGATGGACGGTTACGTGATCGACGTCATCTCGAACTTCGTGAGCGTGAAGTCGTTCCTCCAGGAGGAGGCCGAGTACGAGCGGGTCCGCCGGCGTCGTCGCCAGGTCATCGCCGCCGCGTATCGCTCGTCCTTCTGGAGCATTGTGTTCTGGACCTCGATGAGCCTCGTGGTCCGGTACCTCGTCTGGCCGGTGTCGATCGTCCTCAACCTGTATCTATTCCTCCACGGTGAGATGAGCCTGGCCCAGTTCACGACCTTTCTCTCCGCGCTGGTCCTCTTCTCCGACTTTATCTGGGGGACGGTGTGGGAGATTGCGCAGCTCAATCTCCGACTCGCCCGCATCGAGGAGGCCTACCACTACCTCTTCGCCGGTCGGAACATCCTGTCAGCCGGTCCGGATAATTCGGCCAGTCCGGATAATTCAGCCGGTTCAGGCCGTCCTGCGGTTCTTCCCGCGGTTTCCGGTCGGCTGCAGTTCCAGGGCCTGTCGTTCGCCTATCCCGAGAACGACCGGAACCTCGTGCTCGCGGGCATCGACCTGGCCATMGAGCGGGGCGAAAAGATCGGCATCGTGGGTCGCAGCGGAAGCGGCAAGACGACGTTCATCAAGCTGTTGCTAGGCTACTACCCGCTCCCACCGGGCATGGTCGCCGTGGACGGTGTTCCGGTGTCCAACCGCCAGCTCGCTCGGGGTATCTCCTACGTTCCGCAGGACACCACCCTCTTCCACCGGTCCATCCRGGACAACATCGTCTACGGGACCRCGGGCCCGGTGACCCAGGCGCAGGTGGAGGCGGCGGCGCTGCGGGCCCACGCGCACAGCTTCATCTCGCGGGCGCCCGACGGTTACGACACCGTCGTCGGGGAACGTGGCATCAAACTCTCGACCGGGCAACGGCAGCGGATCGCCATTGCCCGCGCCTTCCTGGACGACAAACCCATCCTCATTCTGGACGAGGCGACGAGCGCGCTGGACAGCGAGAGCGAGGTACTCGTCCAGAACRCACTCGAGAACCTGTGGCGAGACAAGACGGTGATCGCCGTCGCGCACCGRCTGTCGACCCTGCTGCACATGGACCGCATCGTCGTCCTCGACGACGGCCGCGTCGTGGAGCAGGGGTCCCATCGCGAGCTGCTCGAGCGGCGGGGGCGCTACCACCGGCTGTGGCAGCGGCAGAGCGGAGGAATGATCCCGGTCGAGTAGTCGCCGGATGATGGTGACCACCCGACCACGACGAGCGGGTATCCTCTCCTGCCCCCTACAGAACCGTTGACGGAGCCCGCGCAGGGCTGTTAGCTTGCCCAAACGAAACGAAAATCGTTTTCGTTTCGTTTGAGTCAACGGGGGCATCCGCTGTCCATCGATCAACCTACGTCGGTACGTGCCACGCCGACGCCATCCGTGGGTGCCGCGGACGCGGTACGGCTGCGGGCGGTGGCGGCGCTTCGACCCGCCCGCGGGATGCCCGCGGTCACTGCCTGCGCCGTGCTGCCGCGCACGGCGCGCGGCGCGCGCGGCAGATTCTTGATCACTCTGCTCGCCCTGGTGCTGGCGACACCGATCGTTGTTGGGGCAGCGATCGGCGTGGGTTCGGTATCGGTGCCTCCCGGTGAGGTGTGGTCCAGCGTCGTGGCTCATCTGACCGGCAACGGTGCTCAGTCCTCGATGATCAACGATCAGATTATCTGGCAGGTGCGGACKCCGCGGGTGTTGCTGGCGTTCGTGGTGGGTGCGGGCCTGGCCGTGGCCGGAGCCGTGCTGCAGGCGGTGGTGCGTAACCCCCTCGCCGATCCGTATGTGCTGGGCGTGTCCTCGGGTGCCTCCGTCGCCGCGGTCGCTGTCCTCACCCTGGGAGGGGTCTMGTCGTCGGGGCTTGCCGCGGCDGTGGGGGTGTCGGGGGCGGCGTTCATCGGTGCCGTTCTCACCCTGGCTCTCGTGATCGCGTTAGGGCGTAGGCGCGGTTACCTGGACCCGCAACGGCTGCTGCTCGCGGGGGTGGCGCTGACCTATCTGTTCCAGGCTGGCACCAGCTACCTGCAGTTGCGGGTCGGCTCGAACCAACTCGCCGCGGTGCTGTTCTGGCTGCTGGGAACGGTGTCGGGGGCCGAGTGGGACACACTGGGGCTGCCCGCGTGCATCGTCGTGGCCGCGACGCTGTGGCTGCTGGCGCAGGCCCGGTCGTTGAATGCCTTGCTGCTCGGTGATGAGGCCGCCGCCTCGCTGGGGATCCCGGTCAGCCGGCTGCGGACCCAGCTGCTGATCGTCACCGCCGCTCTGACAGCGTCCGTCATCTCCGTCGCCGGCGGTGTCGCGTTCGTCGGCCTCATTGCGCCGCACTGCGTGCGGATGCTTATCGGGTCGGACCACCGGCGGCTGCTCCCGGTAACGGCGCTGCTGGGCGGAACGTTCCTCGTGCTGGCCGATCTCCTCGGCCGGGTCGTGGCCCGGCCGTTGGAGCTGCCGTTGAGCATTATCACCGCGGTCGCCGGGGTGCCCTTCTTCCTCGTGCTGCTGCGCCGGTCGGGACGGGCGAGTGGTGCCTCGTGACGGGCCTTCGCCTGGAAGGTCTGGGTGTCGTCGCCGACGGGGTACAGATCGTGCGCGACCTGACGGTCGGCTGTCCCCCCGGCGCCTTCGTCGGCCTGGTCGGTCCGAACGGCAGCGGGAAGTCGACCGTGCTGAAGACGGTCTACCGGGTGGTGCGGCCGACGTCCGGCGCGGTGCTGCTCGACGGAACTGACCTGGTCAGGGACCTCACCCCGCGCCAGTCGGCGCGGCGGGTCGCGGCCCTGGCGCAGGAAAGCCCCGATGGCTTTGACTTCACCGTCCTTGAGGTGGTCGCGACCGGGCGGACCCCCCACCAGAGCGCGTGGAGCCCGACCTCGACCGGGGATCATGAGATCATCTCGGCCGCGCTCGACACCGTGGGCATGGCCGCGCACGCCGGGCGGGCGTTCGCGTCGCTGTCCGGCGGCGAGAAGCAGCGGGTCCTGCTGGCGCGCGCCCTCGTGCAGGCACCGTCGGTGCTGATCCTGGACGAGCCGACCAACCATCTGGATATCAGCACCCAGCTGAGCCTGCTGGAGTTGGTGCGCTCACTCGGGATCACCGTGCTCGCCGCGTTACATGACCTCAACCTCGCGACGGCCTTCTGTGACCGGCTCTATGTCCTGCACGACGGCGCGGTGATCTGTTCGGGCAAACCGGAGGACGTCCTGACCGCCGACCTCATCGGCCGCGTGTTCGGGGTGCGCGCCGACCGGAGCGTCCACCCGGTGACCGGCCGCCTCCAGCTCGCTTTCTCCAGTCTTCCCTTCCCCAGCCTGCCTTCTTCCAGCCTGCCCGGAACAGACGAGCCGGCCCCGGTGGTAGCTGGCGCGGAAATCCCGATAAAGCAATGACCCGATGAAGCAATGGAAGGAGACAGAACCCGATGAAGAAACTCGGCGCCGGCGTCGYGGTCGCTGCCCTGCTCGTTGTTACCGCCGGTCTCACCGGCTGCGGGTCCGGTTCGACCACCGGCGCGGGCAGTGCGAGCGCGGCCGATGCCCGGTCGGCCCCGGCCGGTACCCGCTATCCCGTTGAGGTGGCGAACTGCGGCCGGACCCTGCACTTCGACGAGGCCCCGGCGCGGGTCGTCTCCGGGTGGACCACCAGTACCGAGCTCCTCATCGAACTGGGCCTGAYGGACCGGATTGTTGGCCAGTACAACACCAGCAGCGGCACACCGGCGGCGAAGTACGCCAGTGTGGAGGCGAAGCTACCCGCCCTCGGTACCGGCGCACCGACCCGGGAGGYGCTGCTCGCCGCCCGGCCCGACCTGATCTGGGCGGATGGCAGCTATCTGTTTGACGGCCGGCAGCTCCCCACGATCGCCGAGCTGGCCGCCCAGGGCACCCAGGTGATGATTCTCAGCGGGTTCTGCACCGACGACGCCACCAAGGCGACGGTCCGTGAC
Organism: Frankia sp. CgMI4; assembly: GCF_001756285.1. Taxonomy (NCBI): domain Bacteria; kingdom Bacillati; phylum Actinomycetota; class Actinomycetes; order Frankiales; family Frankiaceae; genus Frankia; species Frankia sp. CgMI4. Next base: position 28,468 of record NZ_MAQZ01000002.1, on the reverse strand, counting down.
GTYGATACCGACCTGACCGCGCTCGGCATGATCTTCGGCATTCCGGGCCGGGCCAGGCAGGTCCAGGCCGACATCAACGAACGGCTCCGCCAGGTCGCGACGAAGATCCAGGGCAGGGACCCCGTCCCGGTCGCGGTGGTCGCCACCTACCAGGGAACCGTCTACACCTACGACGGCGTCTACACCGACATCGCGCGGCTCGCCGGGGCGCGGAACATCTACGCGGGCACCCTGCCCAAGGGCAAATACTTCAGTGAGCTGTCGGTGGAGGACCTCATCAGCAAGAATCCCGGCACCCTCGTCTATCTGCTCAGCGGCAGCGAAACCGAGGCCGAGGCCCGCAAGTTCCTCACCTCCCGGCTCCCGACCGTGGCGGCAGTCCGCAACAACCGTGTGTTCTTCCTCCCGCAGTCGGACTCGGCCAACCTCGCCGGCGTGGAAGGCGTGACAAAGCTGGCCGCCGCGCTGCAMGCCTGAGCCGCAGACCCAAAAATGTGGAATGTGGGACGACCTGAGATGAGTAACAACCTGAGATGAGTACGGTACCCGCCTTCCGGCTTTTCCTGGCGAGCCGGGCTGTCTCCTGGGCGGGTTCGGCGATGACGCTCGTCGCGCTCCCGGTGCTGCTTTTCCAGCGCACCGGGAGCGGCACGCTCGCGGGCGTGCTGGTCGGTCTCGAAGCGGTGCCCTACCTCGTGCTCGGACTGCCCGCTGGTGCCCTGGTCGACCGCTGGGATCACCGGCGCACGATGGTGGTCACCAGTTGCCTCAGCGGCCTGACGATGGCCAGCATCCCCGTGGCCAACTGGGCGGGTGTCCTCACCACACCCCATCTGCTGATCTCCGCGGTGCTTGTCGCATCGGTCTTCGTGTTCTTCGATGCGGCCAGCTTCGGCGCAGTCCCGGCGATCGTGGGACGGGACGCGGTGGCCGCGGCGACCGGGGCGATGGTGTCGGTGAGCACCGTTGTCAACCTGGTCGGGCCGGCCGTCGGCGGGGTGGCCGCGGCCACGGTGGGCGCAGCCAGTGTGCTCGCCCTCGATGCGCTCAGCTACCTGGTCGGTGCCATCCTGCTCTCCCGGGCGCGCTGGGCCGTGCCGGCCGCAGCCGACCGGAGCAGGGCCGACCGGAGCGGGCCGGCTGGCAGCCGGGTGAGCCGGACCCGTCGCGACATCGCCGAGGGCCTGGGTTACATCCGGGGGCATCGCCTCATCCGGACTCTGACCCTGCTCGGGGCCGGCAGCAGCCTGTCCGGGGGCGCGGTCACCGGCCTGGTCGTCGTCGTCGCGGTACGGCAGTTCGGCCTTCCCGACGACGACCCGCGGATCGGTCTCCTCTACGTCGCCGCCGCGCTCGGAACGCTGATCGTCAGCCAGCTGCTCAGCCGCGTGCACCGACACGTCCCCACCGGAACGATCACACTCGGTGCGCTCGGAGCCAGCACGCTCGCCCTGATCGGCTGGTCTCTGAACACGGCGTGGCTGCCAGGGATGGGCATCCTGCTGCTCTGGCAGGCCAGCACCTCCCTGGTCATCCTAAACGGCATCGTCGTCCGGCAAGCCGTCACCCCCCTACGCCTGCAGGCCCGGGTCAACACCACCGCGAGGATGATCGCCTGGGGCGGAACGCCGCTGGGTGCCGTGCTCGCCGGCATCCTCGCCGATGCCTGGGGCACCCGGGCCGCTCTGCTGACCGCCTCGGCCGGCGTCGGCCTGGCGCTGGTAGCGGGCCTGATGGCAGGCCTCGGCCACACCGGCAGGCTTCAGGACCTGATCAGGGCCGACGAGGCACCGGCCAACCCGCCGCAGGCCGGGCCCGGTGGGCCGGACGCCGCGGTCCGGGCGGTGACAGCCGCCGAATGAGCCCCCGAACGAGCCGCCCGGCGGATGTGTGGATATCAGCCCATCCCCACGTCGCTCGTGCTAGCGTTCCTTTTGAAAACGAAAACCGTTTTATTGCGAAGGAGGTGAAGCATGGCGGAGATCTCGTTCGAGGAGCTGGCCGAGGCGCCGGTCCTCGCTGCCCCGCAGGACCCGACCACGCACGCGCTCGTCCAGAGCCCGTTCGCGTGGGACGACGAGGAGTAGTGCCGCCGGTTCACTGAAGGCGCCGAGCGCACCTTGGTGAGCCAGTGCAAGCCGTGACCGTCGGTGCCGTCAGTTTCTCGGACGTCCTCGAYGGTCACGGTCTCTACCGGGTTCATCCCGGCCCGCGCGCGACCCGTGCCGGCCATGACCCCTGCCGGCCGCAACCAGCCCATCACGACCAGCCCATCACGACCAGCCCATCACGACCGCGACACACCCGATGAGGAAAGCCGACGTGTTCTCTCCTGGCCACCATCTCTACCGGGCCGCCGACGGGAGTTGGCGTTACAGCGCCCCCGGGGACGTCTTCGTCCGAATTGGCGGCGAGGACCGCCTGCTCGCCCTCGTGCGGAACGTCGCGGCCGGGGCCACCCAGCTGCCCCTGCCCGATGCGGACCGACCCGCCGTCGAGCGCATGACCGCCGCGCTCACCGATCGCGGCGTGTTCGTCGGCCCGGGGCGTGCGGGGACCGTTCCGGCTGGCTGGAAGGTGCACCTCGACGGCGACAGTCCGGTCGTCGGGAAGCTCACCGAACTCCTGGGCGACATCATCGATGACGTCGAGTGCACCGTGGGCCCGGCGGACGAGGCCGCGGTAGCCGGCTCGGACGCCGTCGTCAGCTGCGCCCGGTGGCTGCCGGACTCGCACTGGTGCCGGCTCGATCAGTGGTGCGCGGCGCACCACACGCCATGGCACGGCTGCTACGCCGAGGGCGACACGTTCGTCGTGGGACCCCTGTCGATGCCGGGCCGTACGGCGTGCTACCGGGACACCAGAGGACGTCGGCTCGCCGCGGCCGCTCTCCCCGACGAGCTGATCGCCCACTGGGCTTACCTCGATTCCGACGCGGTCAAGCCGCCGGCACCGTTCACCCCGGCAGCCACCGCGGTGCTGGCGGGGCTGCTCGCCGCCGACCTGCGGGCGCTGGYGGCGGGAAGCACCGTGCCCAGCGAGGGGCACCAGCTCGTCGTCGATCCGACCACGGCGTCGATCAGCCGGCATCCGGTGCTTCCTCTTCCCAACCTCGCGGTCAACCCGGTCTAGGCGCCGGGGCATGCACGCCATCGACGCGAACCAGGCCGTACCGGCGGCGGACGGCGTCCTGCTGGCGACCGACGTCTACCGTCCCGACCGGCTACCCGCCCCGGCGGTGGTCACTCGCACCCCGTACGGTCGCGGTTCGCTGCTGGCAAACGGCGTCGGGTGGGCGCGGAACGGACTGGCCTACGTTGCCCAGGACGTGCGGGGGCGCTATGGGTCGGGCGGAACCTGGACCCCGTATCAAGGGGAGCGCGCCGATGGCCGGGCGTTGGTCGAATGGGTCCACCGCCAGCCCTGGTGCGATGGGAACGTGATCCTCGCCGGAGCCTCCTACGGCTCGTTCACCGCGTGGGCAGCCGCCGTCACCGTTCCCGAGCTCGTGCGCGCAGTGATCAGCGAGGTACCCGCCGCGGGTCTGCGGCCCGCCAACGTGGACCCGTCGGGRATCCTGCGGCTGGCCGAGTACGCCGGCTGGTGGGCCGAGCACGCCGAGAGCCGCACCAGCAGGAACGGGCTGTCCGCGCAGATGCTGGGCTGTGAGCCGGACCTGCTGCGGCACCTGCCGGTAGCTGACCTCGGYCGGCACCTCTGGGCACGGGTGCCACGCTGGTGGAGCGCCATAGCCCCGGCTCTGTCAGCCCCGGCTCTGTCAGCCCCGGCTCCGTTGACGACCGGCGACAGCCCGGCACCGCATGACCGTACTGGCGACGACCTCGGGGAGGGCATCAGCACGCAGGAACTGGCCCGCTGCTCGCTGCCGTCCCTGCACATCGGCGGCTGGTACGATCTCTTCCTGCCACAGACGCTGTGGCAGTGGGAAACCGCGGGCCGCGACCGCGCTCCGAACAGGCCCGCCCGGGGCCTGGTGATCGGGCCGTGGGGGCACGAGCTGTCGACCCCCGCTTCCAGCTCGGCGGGTGGGCGGGAGCACGGGCCCGCCTCGCAACTGCCGCTGGGACGCCTCCAGGTCGCGTGGATCTTTGACGTGCTGGCCGGCCGGGATGCGTCGATCACCAAGGTGTTCCTCGTCGAGGGCGGACGCTGGCTGGATCGGTGGCCGGCGTCCACCGCCACCCTGGGCCTGCAGGCCAGCGCTGACGGGTCACTCCTGCCGAACCCGCCCGAGCGGCCCGCCGAGCACCGGTTCACCTACGACCCGCTCGACCCCTTCCCCAGCCTCCCGCGGGACTGCGACCGTGCCCCCCTGGACGCCCGCGCCGACGCCGTGGCATTCCGGACCCCGCCACTGACGACGCCGACTGCCATCGTCGGCGCACCCACCGTCACGATGGCCGCAGACACCACGGGCCCCGGCACCGACTGGATAGTCCGGCTGGTGGAGCGGCTCGGTGACGGCCGGGCCTTGGAGGTCACCAGCGGCGCCGCTGCCGTCGGGCCCGGCGCGGCCACGGTGTCGATCCCGCTCGGCGCCACGGCCCTGCTGCTCCACCCCGGCAGCCGRCTGGAGCTGCAGGTCACCAGCAGCGACTTCCCGCGGCTGGCCCGCACCCCCAACACCGGCCAGGACCGGTACACCACCAGCGCCACCCGGATCGCCACCCAGACCATCCACACCGGTCCAACCCGCGGCTGCCGGGTCGACCTGCCCGTGCTGGAGCACCCGTGAGATCAACCACCCCCGCGCCGGCCGAACGGCGTCTCGTCGACCGCCGACTCGGCGTCCTCACCCAGATCGTTCCCTACCAGCCGAGCCCCGCCATGCCGCGTTGCTGGGTCGGCTGGAGCGCCCGTGCCGCCGACACCCGTGCGTTCGCCACCTGGTCGGCCGAGCGGTTTGGCTTCGGTGCCGCCCTGGGCGATCACGACCGGGCGCGCCGTGCCGCGGTCGGGGAGGCCGTGGAACGGTACTGCGGCAACGCCGTTCCCGACGCCCTGGAGATCGCCTGCTACGACGATCTCGCCAGGGCCGGGCGGCCGGCTCTCGACCCGGCGACCCTGGCGCTCTATTCCGACCGGCAGTACCGCGCCCGCGGGTTCCCCTTCCGGCCCTTCACCCGCCAGACACCGGTGGCCTGGGTGCCCGGCCGCGACCTGTACGCCGGGGGTCCGGTGCTGGTGCCCGCGTCGATGGCCTACCTGAACTACTTCCGCGGCGCGCACGCCGACGAGGTGGCCACCCACGCCATGCTGTACGCCGGCATCGCCACTGGCGAGAACCGTGAGCACGCCGAGCGTTTTGCGTTGGAAGAGCTCTTCGAACGCGACGCGAACACCATCTGGTGGGCCAGCGGCGCCGCCGGCTGGGCCGTCGCCGATGCGGCTGAGCTCCTCGACCGGCACGACATCGCCCACGGAGAGGGCACCGGTCGCACCATCCGGTTGTTCCAGGTGCCAAGCCAGTTCCCGGTTCCGGTGCTCGCCGCCTTCCTTGAAGAACCGGGACGGGGGCTGATCGCGTACGGCACGGCATGCCGGGCGGACCCGCGGGAAGCGGCGACGAAGGCGCTCGTCGAAGCCTTCGCCATGCTGGAACTGACCGCCGAGCTCGCGGACGGTGACAGCGCGCACTGGCGAGCCGTCGCCCGCGGCGAGATACCCCCGCACACGTACCTGCCCTACCGCGCCGACCGGCGGTACGCGGATGACATCCGGCCGGATTTCCGCGACCTCGTCGATCTGCCCGCGGTCGCCCAGCTCTATCTGGATCCACGAATGCAGGGCCGGCCCCTCGACCGGCTCCGCGACGACACCCGCACCACCCGGCTCGCCGACATCCCCCGGGCCGACGGGGACGCCAACGGGGGCACAGCCCATCGACGCTACCTCGACATGCTCGCGACGCAGGGCCTGTCCGCCGTGTCAGTGGACGTCACCACCCCGGACGTGCGGGCGGCCGGCCTCACCGTCGTGCGGGTCATCGTCCCCGGGCTCTACGGCAACCCGCCCGCGGCCTTCCCGTTCCTCGGCGGCGAGYGGCTCTACGACGTACCCGCCCAGCTGGGCCTGGCTGCCGGAAAGATCACCGAAGACGCCCTTTATCCGTACCCGATCCCGCACGTCTGAGGAGCACCCATGGACCTCGCCGCGATCCTCGCCCCCCGAACCGGGATCATCCGCCGGATCGAACGCAACGCCATTCCCGCCACCCTGCCGCCCGAATTCACCATGTACACCGCCGTTCTCTCCGACACCACCAGGTTCTCCGCCTGGGCCAGTGACTTCGCCGGAGCCGGCTACGCCCTGCTCGACGACGACGCCGCCCTCGGGCCCGCCGTCGGCGAGGCCRTCGAACGCTACTGCGGGAACCTCGTCCCCGCCGGACTGCGCCGCGCCACCCACAAAGAGCTCACGGCGGACCGCGCCACCGTGCTTGACCCGCGCTCGGTAGTGCTGTACTCACCCGCCCAGTACGCCGGGCCCTACTTCCCGTTCACCGAGTACCGCGAGGATCTCGAGCTGGAATGGACGTCCGGCACCGACCTGCTTGCTGGCACCCCCGTCTGGGTACCCGCGCAGCTCGTCTGGGTGTCCTACGCCCACCAGGCCCAGGCCCGCGGGTTCCCCTACCTCAGCCCGGTCCTCAGCGCCGGCCTGGCCGCCGGTATGGACCAGCRCTCGGCGCAATGGTCGGCGATCTGCCAGATGATCGAACGTGACACGCTGACCATGGCCTGGCACGGCCGCCGGCCGCTGCGGGCCATCACCCCGCCCCCCTGGATCGCGCAGCTTGCCATGGGCGCGTACGGAAGCATGACGACCCGGTTCGTCGAATTCCCGAACKAGTTCGGCCTCGTCGTCGTCGGCGCCCTGGTGCACGACACGGCGACCGGCTACCTGACCATGGGAGCAGCGTGCCGGACCACCACCACGCCGGCGCTGCGCAAGGCCCTTGCCGAAGCCTTCCAGCTGCAGATGTTCGTCGCCGACCTCGACGACCCCGACGGCCCCTACATGCGCGCCGCACGCAACCCGCACAGCCCCCTCAAGCCGTGGCGAGCTKACCGACGGTACCTCGACGACTGCCGAGACGACCTGGCGGACGTCGTCGAGTACTGCACCCACCTCCAGCTCTTCCTCGACTCTCGCCTGCAGGACCGGCTGGAGGCCGAACTCGCCGAGGCCCTCACCGGCACGATCGGCTGGGAGACCCTCGACCGGGACGCCCGGCACGCCGGAGTCGACGACCCGACGGTGCTCGCGCGCACGCTCGCCGACGCCGGCCACCCGGTGACATCGGTCGACGTCACCACCGAAGACGTGCGCCCCACCGGCATGCGGGTCGTGCACACCTTGGCCCCCGGCCTGTRCTCGAACACCTCTGTCGGCCTTCCGTTCCTCGGCGGCGCCCGGCTGRCCAGGCAACTCGCCGCGGCGGGCACCACCCGGCGCGACCTCCCGCTGCCGCATTAGCGCATTAGCGACGTAACCGAAGGGACGAGTGTGGCCGAGGACGTCACCGCGCTGGAGCGTATCCGGCGGGTCCAACAGGTCCTCAATGGTCCGCCGACCCGGCAGGTGATGCTCGACGGACTGCGCGCCGCCACCTGCCGGATTCCGCTGCCGGCACCGCGCGCGGACCTGCCGGTCGAGTTCGGCCAGGTGCTCGCGGCACGCAGGTCCTGGTACCGGTTCGATGCCGAGGCGCCGACCGCCGAGAATGTCTCCTCGCTCCTACGCTGGGCGGTGGGTCCGCAGCGGGATGTCCGACTGCCCGACGGCAGTCAGCACCGGATGTGGATGGCGCCGTCGGCAGGTGGCCTGCATTCACTGTCCATCTATCTCGTCATTGCGCGCGGTGCGCAGCTGCCCGGCGGCGTGTTCCGGTACGACGCCGAGGACCACTGCCTGCAGACGTTGCGGTCCGGCGAGCCGACGGCGGCGTTGCGTTCGGTGCTGGTCCAACCCGAGTTCGCCGAACGGGCGCCCATGGCGGTCGTCGTAGTCGCCCGGCTCGACACGACTCTCGTGAAGTACCCGGCACGCCATTACCGCACCCTGCACCTCGACGCGGGAATCGCCGTGCAGAACCTCTACCTGGTCGCGGCCGCACTCGGGCTGGCCGGATGCGCCGTGACGGCCTTCGACGACCAGGCCCTCGCCGAGTTGCTGCGTCTGCCCGACACGATGTTCCCGACCGTCGTGTTCCCCGTCGGCCGCCAGCCGGTCCGACCGCCAACCAGGCATGCGAGCTGACTACATTTCACTATCGCCGGCCGCGCCGGCCGCCGCGGCCGGACGTGGGCGGACGTGGGCGGACGAGGTGCCCAGGCCCGTGGGGCCGCCGAAGGGCCGTACTCCCGCCGCTGGGTGGTACCGCAGTTCGGACTCCTCGTACCGATGCGTGCCCTCATGCCAGCGGAGGATCCCGGCCAGCCAGTTCTGGAGTTCCCGCGCGTAGCCCAGCAGCGCCTGCCGCGCCGACGCGTCCAGGGCGAAGCTGTCGAACAGCGCCGGAAGCTCGTGCGCCACGATGTGCTCGAACTGGCGTATCCGGGAGGTCATCAGATCGTTGACCACCGCGAGGGCACGCTCCCGGTCGCAGTCGAGGAAGTTCTCGACGACGAGGACACAGTTGTGGATCTCACCCTCGAACTGGATCTCCTTCTGATAGGAGAAGACGTCGTTGAGGAGACAGGCGTAGTCCGCGGCCGCGTTCTCCAAGGCCTGGATCGGCCGGGTGCGGTAGATCTCGGGTGGCACGGTCTGTTCCTGGGCCAGCCGGGCCAGCCGGGCCAGGCTCATCGTCAGATCCGAACCGAAGGTCGCCCGGCGCATCTCAATGTAGTCGATCGGGTCGGGAATGCGATTCTGGGCCTGGTTTGCCAGCTCCCACAGCCAGCTGTCGATCATAACCTCGACGGTGCCGCGGAACGTCTCGCGCGCGCCTGGCGCCATGGTCTCGGTGGTGCGCGTCCACAGGTCGGCCAGACCGCGTTCCAACGCGTTGGCCGGCACCGCGGTGACGGGGGAGTCCAGCGGCATGAACTCCGACAGCCGGGCGTTGCACACCTTGGCCCCGAGGATGTCCCGGGTGCGGCCGAAGATTACCGGGTAGTAGTCGTCGGCGTAGGTCCCCCAGGTGAGCCAGTCCGTCGTCAGAYTCAGTTCCGGCAGGGTCGCGTCCGGATGGATTCCGGCCGAGCACAGCGCGAAGTCGAACGCCCGCAGTTTGTGTTCGTCCCAGATGCCCGGAATCGGGTCCAGCATCCCTACCGCCCGGGCCCAGATGATGTTTTCCCGGCGGGAGGCGTCCAGATGTGGGCTCTGCCCGGTCGAGAAGGGCATGCAGAAGTCGGGATGGCGCAGCGGCCCGACGATCTGGTGCGGGATGTGCGTGAAGGAGCGGATCCGGCGCGGTGTGGTGRTGACGAGGGACGGCACAATCCGGGCCGCCGAGGTACCGAGACCGGTGAGTCCGAGGAGTCCGCTGAGCTCGCCGCTCTCAGGCGCCACGGCCCGGTTCATGTACCGGCTCGAGYGCAGGTGCCATTCGTGGCCCCCTGACTGCCAGTCCTGCAGACCCTTCACGTACGCCAGGACCTCCAGCCGGYTCCCCGGGTCGACACCGTGCTCCTCGAGGACCGCCGGCAGTTCGGTGACCGCGGTGTGCTCGAACTGGTGCAGCCGCGAGGTGAGCAGGTCGTTGACCGTGTCGGCGGCCTCCTGGGTTCCACAGCCGAGGAAACGTTCGATGACGAGCACGCCGTTGCTGAGCTCGCCCTCCTCTTCGACCTCGCGCTGGTAGGAGAACAGGTCGTTGCGCAGATGCACGGCGTCGGCGAAGGTGTCCCGCAGTACCTGCAGCGGCCGGGTCGCCGCGACCTGGGCYGGCACCTCGGCGTCGGCGGCGTGCTCGACGAGGTTCGCCGACCAGGGCGCGCCGCCGACCTTGCGCCGCATCTCGACGTATTCGATCGGGTTGGCGAGCCTGCCGGCGTTGATGTTGGCTAGTTCCCACAGGGACTCGTCCAGCAGGTTCTTGGTGCTGACCGCGAACCGCCGCCGCCAGTCGGCGGAACGCTCCGGGACGGTCCGGGTCCACAGGTCGGCGAGTCCGCGTTCCACCGGGTTGGTCGGCGTCTCGGTGATCTCACCGTCGACGGGCATGAAGGCGGGCAGGCGGTCGAGGTAGGCCCGGGCGCCGGCCATGTCGTGGGACCGCTTGTACAGCTCCAGGAAGTGGTCGTCGAAGTAGAAAACCCAGACATACCAGTCGGTGACCAGATCGAGTTTTCGGCTGACGGAGTCCGGATGGGTGTATGCACAGAGCAGGGCGTAGTCGTGTGCGTCGAAGTCGGCCTCGGTCCAGATCGCGGTTCCGTGCTGCGGAGAGTCGATCATCTCCATCTCGTCGGCCCAAGCCCTGCTGTGCACGCGGGCCTGTTCCAGGTTCGGATTGAGCCGTGCCGGATAGGGCACGTAGAACTCCGGTAGCGTGAAAGGCTGCATGACCCGCTGGTGAACCCTTCTCGGTCACGGGCTGGACGGCCGACCCCGAAAGTCGGCCGGATACGGATCCTTATCCGTATCCGGCACCGGTGCACCTTCCCCGGGGAACCGGCCCCGGGGAAGGTGCACCGGGTCTGCCGAGGTGGCAGCGGAGAAGTGAACGTTCGGGGCGGCCGGGAGAGATCGGGCCGGGATGCCGCGGAGCCCCGCGGAACCCTTCCGGAACCCAGCGTGATCTCATGTGATCTCGCGTAATTCCGCGTAATTCCGCGTAATTCCGCGGGTTCCGGGTGGTCCCAGCGGCTCGCGCGGCCGGGTGTCACCGACCGATCTCGACGTTCTCCAGGATACCGAGCGCGTCGGGGACGAGCACCGCCGCGGAGTAGTACGTGGTCACCAGGTACGAGATGATGGCCTTGTCGCTGATACCCGCGAATCTCACGGACAGGCCGGGCTCGTATTCGTCCGGCAGGCCGGCGTGGTGCAGGCCGATCACCCCCTGGTTCTCCTCACCGGTGCGCAGCGCGAGGATGGACGTGGTACCGGTCCCGCTGATCGGAATCTTGTTCAACGGGAGCAGGGGAACGCCACGCCAGGCCGGCACGTGCTGGTCGTGGAGGAGGACGGTGGCCGGGTAGATGCCACGGGCGGTGCATTCCCGGCCGAACGCGGCGATGGTCCGCGGGTGGGCGAGCAGGAAATGTGTGCTGCGTCGGCGGCTCAGCAGGTCGTCGAGATCATCCGGGGTAGGCGGACCGCTCCGGGTGTGAATACGCTGACGGAGGTCGGCGTTGTGCAGCAGCCCGAAGTCGGGGTTGTTCACCAGTTCGTGCTCCTGGCGTTCGCGCAGGGCCTCGACGGTGAGCCGGATCTGGTGCTCCAGCTGGTTGTGCGGTTCGTTGTAGAGGTCCGCCACCCGGCTGTGGATGCGTAGCACGGTCTGGGCGACGCTGAGCTCGTACTCGCGGGGGGCCAGTTCGTAGTCGACGAACGTCCCCGGCAGGTCCGGTTCCCCGGTGTGCCCGGCGGCGATCGCGATCTCCGCTTCGCCCAGGCGGTTGCTCGGGGGCTGGAGCCGGGTCCGGTACTCGTCGAGGTGACGCCGCAGCTCGTCGGAGGAGTCGGCGAGTTCGGAGAACTGCTGGCGCGACAGGACGAGGGCCGTCGTACCGGTGAGTGCGCGGGCCGTGAACTCCCAGGTCAGGTCCTCCTCGACCAGCGCCTCGTCACCGAAGTACTCGCCGTCGGCGAGTACGCCGAGTTCCCGCTCGTCGCCGTACTCTCCGAGGCCGAACCTGCCGACCTTACCGTGCGCGATCAGGAACACCTGGTCGGCGGCCTGACCGCTCTCCACCAGCACGTCTCCGGCAGCGAATTCCCGTTGGGCGAAGCGGTCCGCGAGCGCATCGAGCACCTCGCCGTCGAAGCCCCGCAGGGCGGGCAGCTCGCCGAGTTCGCGCGGAACGACCCGGACCTCGGATCCGGTGGTGGTGAACGTGAGGAGTCCGTCCCCGAGTACGTAGGTCAGACGGCGGTTGACCCGGTACACGCCGCCGGACGCCTGGACCCATGGCAGTATCCGCAGCAGCCACCGGGAGGTGATCTCCTGCATCTGCGGAACGGACTTGGTGGTCGYCGCGAGATTGCGCGCGGCCGCCGTGCTCAGACTCAGCCGGGGCTCTTCGCCGCCGGCATCCGTACCGGCCTGCACGGGTTCGGTCATGACAGACTCCACCTATCTCTGGTTTTCGCAGGGGCAGTTTTCCCACTGGGAGTGGGGGTTTACACTGGGGGTATGGGGGTTTTCCCGGAGTGCGGTTTCTATTGACCCGACGCACATGTAGAAGGCGCGGCCTGTGCACGGTCATAGGAATGTGCGGGCGTGACGGATCCCGGCGGCTGGCCGCCGACCGCAGGTACATCGAACCGACACGAAATGCGGGACGTCGAAGTTCCGATGCTGCGCTGGGTGAGTCCCGCCTTCCCTGAGTAGCGATGACATCTATGGGCGCTCCGTTGGTGTAACCCCCCCCATGGCGTCGAGTCAACAGGAGACCTGCGCTTGTCTCGAACGGAACGCGCGTCGTCTCGCCGCGCATGGGAAGCCTCCCGCATCGATCCCACGGGCGGCAAGCACTTTGCGGAACCAATCAGATCTGGTCCGGGCAGACCGGCCTSCTCTAGTCCTCGGCCYRGCCCGGCGACCACGCACTGTAAAGGGCGGCCAGGCGTTTTCTCGATCGTTTTCCCGGTGTCCCGGACGAACTGTCGGTACGCGGCGGACAGGAGTACCGTCCTCCTTTTCCGCTGGTTGATCCAGTCCGCCGGTGGATCAAGCGCCGATCGGCGCCCGTGTCCCGACCGTGGTGATATCGGGTCGAAATCTGGTCCGGCTGGCGGTCGGAGCGTTCGCGGAGTCCGCGCGCAAAATTCCTTCGGTGATATTCGTTCGCGCCGCGGAACATAGCCAATTTCCGGGGAACCCGGGTGGGAGCGCCGTCGTCTCCCTCGAGTGCGGCGTGCGGGTATTTCTTCACCCCCTGCGGTGGGCCGGAAACGTCACGGCGACGGGGACGGAGACGGCGCGTGGCGTCCCACCCGGTCCAGACCTGCCGCGCCGGCCCGTCCGCGGCAGATCCGGACCGGTTGCGGACTTCTCACGACACGCCGTAGACGCTGACCGCTTCTCCTGGTCAGGGCCTCGGCCCGAGTGCCCGTCCCGGGCCCGCAACCGCGGCCTGGTCCGATCATCCGCCGGATGCGGCGGCCCAGCGGCCCAGMGGCCCAGCGGCCCCGGCGGGGCCAAAGGCCTGGAGATTGCGGGACCTGTGGCCATTGCGGGACCTGTGGCTATGGCCGAAAAGGGGTATCCGTCCGCCCGGCACGGCTGGTCGGATGATCGACCCGAGGCGCATCGTATCGAGCCGGTCCTGCCGACCGAGGGAGCCATTGCCTCCCGGCAACGGCGCCGGCCGAATCCCGCGATGCGAGGGGCATGCCTCGGCCGGTCGCCTTCGGTTCAAGCTTCGACTCAAGCCTGGACGCCAGGAATTATCACTATACGTGTCTTTGGGAGGGTATCGGCGTTATTCCGTCGTACGCGCCGGTCGGCGTGACCGGTGCGGCGTGACCGGACGGCGCAGGTGCTCCCAGGCATCAACTCACCGTCATCGCGCCGACGGGTTACTAGGAATTATGAGCTACTCATGGGGCCGTTTAGGTGGCTACTTCGTACTGGCCCTGATTGGGGACGTCGGTAGGCGGCGAGCTGCCCCGGCCGGATCGGGGCACTCTCGGTACCCCGATCCGGCCGGGGCAGGTTGACGAGCCCAACGTGCCGGTTGGGCCCCGCCGGTCGGGCGTCCTCGATGCCGCGCGATTTCGAGTGCCGTCTCGGGGCACGCCGACATCGAGGTCTCGATGGGCGGACCGTGATGAGGAGGACATCATGCCGATCAATGACGCTGGGTTCGACGGCGGCCGAGCGGCGCAGTTCTCCCACGACGACGTCGTGGGAGTCCTGCTCGAACAGCACGCCCGCATCCGCGAGCTGTTCGCGGACGTGAAGTCGGCGGCGGGCGAGCACAAGCGCCGGGCGTTCGACGAGCTGCGGGCGTTGCTCGCCGCGCACGAGACCGCCGAGGAGATGGTCGTGCGGCCGGTTACGAAGAAGATCGACAGCCGGGTGGCCGAGGCGCGCAACCACGAGGAGGACGAGGCCACCCGCGTGCTGCTGGCGCTGGAGAAGATGGATGTCGGTAGCGCCGAGTTCGATGCGAAGCTGGCGGACTTCGAACGGGCCGTTGTCGACCATGCCGAGCATGAGGAAAACGAGGAGTTCCCCCGGGTGCACGCGGCCCGCGACGCCAGGCAGCTGGAAAGCATGGGCCGTCGGCTTCGGACGGCGGAGAAGTTCGCTCCCACCCATCCGCACCCGTCAGCCGCCGGTTCGACCGCCAAGCAGTGGACGGTAGGTCCGATCGCCTCGGTCATCGACCATGTCCGGGATGCCGTGACGCGGCGGGGTGCCGTGGACTGACGCCGTGCTCCTGCCACCCGCGTCGCGGTGTCGTCGTCGCCACGGACCCCCGGGTCGGGGCCGGCGGCGGACGGTCGCGCGGCGTCCGGGACCATCCGCGGTTCGGTGGCCCCGGGCGTCAGCGCCGGCACGGCAACCCCTCCGGAACAGGATGCCCTCCGGAACAGGACGGAGGGTCGGCTCGCCGGATGGCCGGCTCAGGYGTGGGTTCCGCCGGAGACGAGGGAGAGCGCGGCGGTCAGCGGATGGGCCGCCGCGCTGAACGCCGCCATCTGGTCGACCGACCAGGGGCTTAGCGCCCAGGGCGCGGCGGCGGCCACCCGGCGGTAGTCGTCCCACTCGACCCAGCGCCACTCGACCACCTCGGCCGGGTCCGGATCCGGGTCCCCGAGCGCCCGCGCCACGTAGACCGGGCAGACCTCGTTCTCCACGAGACCGTCGGCGGCGGTGGCGCGGTAGGCGAAGTCCGGCAGCGCGCAGTGCAGGTCGGTCAACTCCAGGCGGAGTTCCTGGCCTACCCGGCGCTCGACGGCCCGCGCCAGATCCTCGCCTGGGCGGGGATGCCCACAGCAGCTGTTCGTCCACACCCCCGGCCAGGTCCGCTTGTCGAGCGCCCGGCGGGTGACGAGCAGCCTGCCGGACGGGTCGAAAAGGTAGGACGAGAACGCCAGGTGCAGGGGGGTGTCGAGGCCGTGCACGGCGATCCGCGGCGCCGTCCCGCAGGGGCGGCGTTCGGCGTCGAGGAGCACGACCTCGTCGGYGGGCGGGACCGACGCGGTGTCACGCGACACCGTCTGTGGTGACGCCGCGTCACGCGGCACCGTCACGACGTCGGAGTCGGATCCTTGCGGGCTCACTCGTGGGCCTCACTTTCCGGTCGAAGGTCCAGTTTCCACTCGAAGGTCCAGTCGCTGGTTCGGTCGGTGTGGGGTGGGCGCCGGCGACGCTGTCGCCCGACACGCACGCGTCGTTCTCCTCCACCCGGGATCCAGTCGCCACATACCCATCCTCCCCTTCCTSCCCGCCGGCGCCGGTTGGCCACRTCCACGTCCGGGCAACCCCGGCCGTACCCCCGCCCCGACGTGGGCGATCGCTGGTTCCGATCAAGGCAACGATGAGAGTGTGGACGCGGYGGAAGGACGATCACCCGCAGGTTTCCGCCGCCCGCCAGTGCCCGCCGTGCCAGCAGAGGATCGAGGATGACGGACATGGACCTGTCAGCCACTCTGAACAGCCTTGTCAGCAAGGGGGTGAGTGGTCAGGCTCCGACCCGGGACGAGGCCCTGGCCGTCCTGCGCAGTGACGACGACGATCTCTTGGACGTCGTCGCCGCCGCCTACCGGCTCCGGCGGAGGTACTTCGGCAGGCGTGTCAAGCTGAACTTTCTGGTGAACCTCAAGAGCGGACTCTGTCCGGAGGACTGTTCCTATTGCTCGCAGCGGCTCGGTTCGAACACGGGAATCCTGAAGTACACCTGGCTCAAGCCCGAGGAGGCCGCCGCGACGGCCGGCGCCGGCATCTCGGGCGGTGCCCGCCGGGTGTGCCTGGTCGCGAGCGGCCGCGGGCCGACGGACCGGGACGTCGACCGCGTGGCGGACACGATCGGCGCGATCAAGACCGCGCATCCGGACGTGGAGGTGTGCGCGTGCCTCGGCCTGCTGTCCGACGGGCAGGCCGCACAGCTGCGGGCGGCCGGTGCGGACGCCTACAACCACAACCTGAACACGGCCGGTGAGAAGTACGCAGACATCTGCACGACGCACACCTACAACGACCGGGTCGACACGGTGCAGGAAGCCAGGCACGCCGGCCTCTCACCCTGCTCGGGTATCATCGCCGGCATGGGGGAGAGCGACGAGGACCTCGTCGACGTCGCCTTCGCGCTGCGCGAGYTCGCCCCGGACTCCATCCCGGTCAACTTCCTCATGCCATTCGAGGGCACGCCCCTGGGGGCGGAGTGGAACCTCAACCCCCGGCAGTGCCTGCGCATTCTCGCCATGGTCCGGTTCGTCAACCCCACGGCCGAGGTGCGGCTCTCGGGCGGCCGGGAGATTCATCTCGGCTCGATGCAGCCCCTCGCCCTCTCGGTGGTGAACTCMATCTTCCTTGGTGACTACCTGACCAGTGAGGGTCAGGAGGGCCACCAGGACCTGAAGATGATCGCCGAGGCGGGATTCACGGTGGAAGGCCTCAACACCGACGCCGAGGCGGCGCTGGCCATGGGCGCGGGCCTGGAGCGGGTCGCGCTACGTCAGCGCGGTGCCGGCACCGACCTGCCGCCCAACGCCTGATCCCGGCCTTCACCTCTCGACTGGCGGGGCGTCCGGGTGGCCAGCCGATGAACCCGGCTGGCACGGATACCACCCACGACGCCGGGAAGACGGTGGACTTCTTCGTCTCCTACGCCGGCGTCGACCAGGCGTGGGCGGAGTGGATCGCGGACACCCTGGAGAGGGCTGGCCGCCGCGTGCTGCTCGAGGCATGGGACTTCGTCCCCGGGTCGAACTGGCCTGCGCTCGTCCAGGCGGGACTGACCACCGCAGGCCGGCTCCTGGCGGTGCTGACCCCGGCCTATCTCGCCTCGGTCGGCGCGGCGGCGCAGTGGCAGGCGATCTGGGCGGCGGACATGGGCGGGCGGGGACGCCGGCTGATTCCGGTGCAGGTCGAGCCGTGCGAGCCCGGCACGCTCGGCCTGCTCGGCAGCCTCACCTGGATCGACCTGACCGACCTGACCGACCTGGCCGGGCCGGGCGCCGCCGCAGCCGCTCGCGCCCGGCTGCTGGACGGGATACGTGCCGCCGTGACAGGGCAGGTGCGGTCGGTCAATCCCACGCCGCTCCCCACCCGCGACACCCGTGACACCCGCGACGTGCCCGCGGCGGCGGACGAGTCCGAACGGGCAGCGCGGTATCCGGGTCGGMCCCCGCTCGTGTGGGGGCTGCCGCCGGAACTGGTGCGTAACCCCCGCTTTGTCGGGCGTGCATCCGAACTCGCCGAGCTGCGCGCGCGACTGACGGGCTTCGACCGGGCCGTGCCCGGCCCCGGTTCCCCTGTGCCGGGGGTGCGGGCCCAGGTGGTGCATGGCCTGGGCGGGGTCGGCAAGACGGAGCTCGTCGTGGAGTTCGCCTACCGGTACAGCCACGCCTACGACCTGGTCTGGTGGATCCGCGGCGACAAGATGACGGAGGTCGTCGCCGGCCTCGCCGCCCTCGCGGCCCAGCTGGGACTCGCCCACGTGGAGGGGGACGAGGCAGCGGCCGCCGCGGCGGCCGAGGCGTTGCGCGCCGGTCGACCTCATCGCCGGTGGCTGTTGGTCGTCGACAATGCCGTTATTGGCAATGCCGTTATTGGCAATGCCGTCATGGGCAACAACGCCGGTGCTACCGCCACCAACCCCTACCTGTCCAGGCTTCTGCAGGCCGCGGAGACCGCCGAGTTCGGACATCTCGTGATTACCTCGCGCAACCCCGACTGGGCCGGTCGGGCTACCGCAACCGAGGTCGCGGTGCTGCCCCGGAGGGACACGATCGATCTGCTGAGGAGGCACCGAGCCGCGCTGGAGGACGCCGAGGCTGAGCGGCTCGCGGCCGCGGTCGGGGACCTGCCGCTGGCGGCGGAACAGGCCGGAGCCTGGCTCGCCGCCAGCGGCATGACCGTTTCGGACTACCTGGCTGCGTTGCGCGTGGAGACTCGGGAACTCCTTACCCGCGGAAAACCGGACCGCTATCCGTTCATTGTCGCCGCGGCGTGGAACCTGGCCCTGGACGAGATCGGACCGGACGAACCGRCCGTCGTCGAGCTGCTGCAGCTGGCCGGATTCTTCGGTCCGGAGCCCATCCCGCTCGACCTGTTTCCCGCGCTGGTGGTGCTGGGGGAGAGCAACGGGGAGCTGGGGGAGAGCAACGGGGAGCTGGGGGAGAGCAACGGGGAGGGGACGCTCTGGTCGGCGCTGAGCGCGGCCTGTTCCTCCCCGCTGCGCTGGGGGGACRTGGTCGCCCGCCTCCGTGCTCTCGGGCTGGGCAAGGTCGAACAGGRAACCATCACCTTGCATCGGCTGGTGCAGGCGGTGCTGCGGGACCGGGTTCCGACGTCGCGGCACCTGGAGTTCCGGGCCACCGTCGGCTGGTTGATGATCAGGGCCCTGCCCACCGCGATCCAGGGTAATCCGGCGGCCTGGCCGCGCTGGGCCGCGCTGCTCCCACACCTTCAGGCCCAGATCGAAGCCGAGCCGTCCCCGGCGGACGCGAACGCGGCGGGCATGCTGGGGCTGGGCAATCTGGCGGCGCTCTATCTCCAGGAAACCGGACAGCTCGCCGCYGCCGTGGACCTGCACACCTGGGTGCTGGCTCGAACCGAGCAGGTCGTGGGAACCGACCACCCCAACACCCTGGTTCTCCGGAACAACCTCGCCCTCGCCCTRCAGAAGGCCGGACGCATTTCCGAGGCCATCGGGTTGTACGAGCGGATCCTGGCGCGGGCCAGCCGCATCCTCGAATCCGATGATCCCAATCTGGGGATCAGCCGTAACAATCTCGCCAGCKCCTATTGGGCCGCCGGACGCATCGCGGAGGCCGTCGAACTGCTCGAGCAGGTTGTCGACGACGCTGGACGGATCCGTGGCCCGGACCATCGCGACACCCTGCTGGCCCGGAGCAACCTGGCCAACGCATACCAGACGGCGGGGCGCTTGGCGGAGGCGATCAGGCTGCACGAAGAGGTTCTCGTCGACGTCGTCCGGGTTCTCGGCCAGGAGCATCTCACGACCTTCCTCGTGCGCAACAATCTCGCCAGCTCCTATCAGGCCAGCGGACGGACGACTGAGGCCCTCGACCTGTACGAGCAGGTACTGACCGGCCGGGAAGGCGTTCTCGGCGACAACCATCCCGACACCCTGCTCTCCCGCAGCAATCTCGCCGACGCCTACCAGGCGCTCGGACGTCTGCCCGAGGCGATCGATCTGTACGAGCGGGTTCTCTCCGATGCCCGCGGTGTTCTCGGCGCCGACCATCCACACATCCTGATCACCTGGAACAACCTGGCCTGCGCCGTTGCGGCCGCGGGGCGCCTCGCGGAGGCGATCGACCTGTACGAGCGGGTACTGGCCGACCAGCGGCGTGTCCTCGGACCGGATCACCGCGACACCCTGACCTCGCAGGGAAACCTCGCCAACGCCCACCGGGCCGCCGGACGCACGAATGCCGACGCCGCTGATGGTGCCGACCCCGCTGATGGTGCCGACCCCGCTGATGGTGCCGACCCCGCTGATGGTGCCGACCCCGCTGATGGTGCCGACGCCGCTGATGGTGCCGGGGACTGACCATCGTCCGGGTCTTCCATGCTTTGCCGGGTGACCGGTCTATGCGACCGGGAGACGGTGGATGAGGTGCTGGGCGGTGTCGACGACGAAGGCGGTGCCGTCGCTGTGGACGGTGACACCGAGCGGCCGCCGCAGACCTGTTCGGGCATCCGCGAAGATGCGGACGAGTCGATCGTGGGTGACGAGGCGGACCCGTCCCCGATCGGGGTCGGTGACCAGCAGACCGCCCGAGGGGGTGGGCGCCAGCGAGTGGGGTCGACCGACGTCCGCGATCCGGGCCGGGGCTCCGTCGTCGGGGGACGCGCCGTAGAACATCCCGGCGGCCGTGGAGATGATCCCGTCGGCGTCGACAGCCCGCAGCAGGTGATTGTCGGTGTCGGCGAGGTAGACATTCCGTCCGGGCGGGGCCGTGACGTCGTGCGGGCGCCGGAGCTGGGCGAACTGGGCGGGTCYGTGATCTCCGGACAGGCCGGGGACACCCGCCCCCGCCAGCGGTGCCGCCCGCAGATCCGGGTCGATCCGGATCACCTGGTGGCCGCCGGTGTTCGCGACGTACACCAGGCCCGCCGCGTCGACGTAGACGCCGTGCGGATGCGCCAGGTTGAGCGAGGCGGCGTGCCGGGCGGCGGGGCCGGCCGGCGGGCCGTGACGGCCGGAGCCGGCGACGGTGACGATCCGACCGTCCGGCGCGACCCGGCGGATCCGATTATTGAAGCTGTCCGCGATGAACAGGGAACCGTCGGGGCCCAGGGCCAGCCCGCACGGGTTGTCCAGCTCGGCGTTGACGGCCGGCCCCCCGTCACCGTGCGGGCCGCTCTTGCCGGAGCCGGCCACGTGAACCGTCCGGCCGTCGCGTTCGATCCGGAGCACCCGGTGGCGTAGCCGTTGGGACACGTATACCGCACCATCCGGCGCGGCGACCACGCTGTACGGGTAGTCCACCCGCAACGGCGCGGACGTGATGTCGGCCGGGCGGAGGTCGCGCCGCGCGGTCCGGTTCAGGGACCGGCGCCGGATCACGCCGGCTGACCATCGGCGTGGTGAGGCGGTGGCTGGTGGCGGGACGGCTGACGGCGGAGTGTCCGGCGGTGTGCGGGCTGGTGGTGTGCGGGCTGGTGGTGTGCGGGCTGGTGGACTGCCGCGCGCCGCGTCGCGCACATCGTCGTCGAGCCGCAGCGGCAGCGGGCAGCGGGTGAGCCAGCCCGCACCGAGCGCATGGGCCGTCGCGGCGGCGAGATCCAGGGCGAACGCGCGGGCCGACGGCGGGCGTGCACCGGGCTCCTTGCGCAGCGCCCGGTCCACCACCGCGGCGATTGCCGGCGGCGCGGCGTCCAGTGGTTGCGGCGCGACGCGCAGATGATGGTCCATCAGCTGCGCCATCGATAGCGCCCGGACGAACGGTGGGCGGCCGCTGAGCAGTTCGTAGAGGACGATCCCGAGTGCGTACAGGTCGCACGCCGGTCCCGGCGGCCGGCCGTCGAACTGTTCCGGCGCCATGTAGACGGGGGTACCGACGAGCGTGCTCGGGGCCGCGCCGGAAGCGCCGATGAGCTTGGCGATCCCGAAGTCGGTGACCTTCAGCAGGCCGTCGGCGCTGAAGAGAATGTTGTCCGGTTTGATGTCGCGGTGCAGGATCCCGCCCGCGTGCGCGCATTCCAGCGCGGCGGCGGTCGCCAACCCGATCGCGCAGACGACGTCGACGGTCAGCCCGTTCGCCGCGCGGGCCCGCACGGTGYCGCCCGCCAGTCGTTCCATGACGAGCAGGCACAGGTCCCCGGATTCGACGTAGTCGTAGATGCGGACTACGTGGGGATGGTCGAGTCCGGCCAGCAGGCGCGCCTCCGCCAGGAACCGACCGTGGGCGCCGCCGTCCGCCGCGCTGGTCGACAGGACCTTGATCGCAACGGTTCGACCGAGCCGGCGGTGGCGACCCGCGAGGACGACGGCGTGACCGCCGTGCCCGAGCATGGCGGTCACCTCATAGGCGGGGAGCGCCTCGGCCACCCGGTCGGTGATGAACCGTTCCGGCTCCGGTCCGGTCAGCCGCACGGCGGATCGTAGTCGAGGCCCGGCAGGTACTGTTTCCATTCCTCGCGGGTGAGCGGGTCGCCGGCCCGCGCGCACAGCCGCGTGACGACGCTCGCCGGGTCGAGGTCCCAGACGAATCCGATCACCTGGTAGGGCGCTCCGACGATGAAGGCGGTGTCCGGGGCGAAGGCGACCGCAGCGAAGCCGTTGTAGCGGCCGCTGAAGGTGGCGTACGGCACCGGGTCGGCCGGATCGGACATGTCCCACAGCCGCACCACGCCGTTCGCGCCGCCGACGCCCGCCGCCATGAGCCGGCCGTCGGAGCTGAATTCGATGGAGTTGACGCCGGCCCCCAACCCGATGATCGAGGGCAGCGCGCRGGGGGCCCGGCGGTCCGTGACGTCCCACAGGGCGACCTTCGTGTCGAAGCTGCCGACGGCGAGGGTCCTTCCGTCCCGGCTGAAGGCGATGGTGATCAGGGCGCTGGTGAAGCCCGTGATCGTGCTGATGCCCGCCGGTCGGTCCGGTRTCGTGATGTCCCACAACCGGATGGTCCGGTCGCTGCTTCCGGACGCCAGGGTGCGCCCGTCCGGGCTGAAACTGACGGTGGCGACGTCGTAGCGGTGCCCTGCGAGGACGGACCGCCCCCGGGGCGTGGCCGGGGCGGAGATGTCCACCAGGGCCAGCCGGGCGCTCGTGCCGGCCAGCGCGAGGGTCCGGCCGTCCGGGCTGACCTCCAGGTCCTTGATCCCGCCGATGCCGGGATGGATGGTGGACAGCAGCCTGGGACGGTGGATGTCGGCGACGTCCCACAGCGTGACCATGCCGTCGAAGTCGGTGGCGTAGTCGAGGCTGCCGGCGATGAGGACCCTGCCGTTCGGGGTGAACCGGACGCTGCCGACCGCGGCGTTGAATCCGGTCAACGTGGCGGCCGGTAGCGGCCGATCGGGGTCATGCGCATCCCACAGCCGGACGGTCTGCCCGTAGTCCCCGGTGGCTAGGACCCGCCCGTTCGGATGGACCGCCGTCGACCACAGGAAGCGGTGGTGCCCGACCAGCACCGGCCCCGGCACGTCCCACAGGCGCAGGGTGCGGTCGTCGGCACCGGAGGCGAGGGTTCGCCCGTCCGGGCTGAAGGCCAACGCCCACGGCTTCGACGCGTGCGGCAGGACCGCGATGGCGTCGAAATGGCGGGACGGATCGTAGATCTCGACCGCGCTGTTCACCCCCACGGCCACGAGGCCGTCCACGTTGACCGCCACCGCCTCGACCGATCGCACCTCGTCGATGACCTGGAGGGTGGTCGGCCGTCGCGGGTCGGTGAGATCGAAGACCCGCGCGGTGGTGTCGTCGCTGCCGGTCACCGCCGTCTTCCCGTCCGGGCTGATGGCGACCGCACGGACGGCCGTGTTCGCGCTGAGCACGACATTCGGGCCCGCCTCGCCCTTCAGCTCGCTCAGCTCCGCCGGGGCGGCGAGGTCCCGCACGTCCCACAGCAGGGCCCGGCCGTCGTCGCCACCGGTCAGCAGCTCGGTGCCGTCGGGACTGAACGCGACGGCACGGACGTTCGCGGTGTGGGCGGTGATCGCGCCGGCCGGCCGGATCGCGCTCACGTCGGAGACGTCCCACAGCCGCACCTGTGATCCGTACCCGCCGGTGGCAAGGACCCGGCTGTCGGAGCGGAAGGCCAGCCCGTGGATCGAGTCGGAGGCGCCGGGTAACGTCGCCGCGAGCACCGGGTGAGTGGGATCGGTGATGGTCCACAGCCGGACCGTCCGGTCGTCGCTCCCGGTGGCGACGAACCGGCCGTCCGGGCTGAACGCCACGGATTTCACCGCCAGCCGGTGGCCCCTGATCGTGCTGAGCGGGGTGCGGCGGGTGGGGTCTGACGCGGACCACAGGGCGACMGTCCAGTCGTCGCTCGCCGTCGCCACCAGCCTGCCGTCCCGGCTGTAGGCGACCGCGCCGATCGGACGGGTCTGCGTGCCGAGGTGACGGGTGGCGAAGCCGTAGTCGCTCGCGAACGTCGACAGCACGGCGCTGCGCGCCTCCGCCGTCGGCGCCAGGCGGTAGGCGACGGCGCCGAGCTGGGCGGCGGCCAGCGGGTCGGACCTGCGTAGCTGGTCGGCCTGCCGGCCGATCGCCACCGACAGCGCCCGGTCCCGCTCGCCGGCGATCTGGGCCCGTTGCCGGAAGGCGAACGCCATCGCTCCACCGGCGATCAGGGTCAGCACCGTGAGAGCGGCGACGAGCTGGTGCAGCCGCCTGGTCCGCCGGACCTCGGCCCGCCGCGCCGCCTGCTCGGCCGCGAGGGAGGCCGCCAGAAAGTCCCGCGCGACCGGGCTCAGTGCCGTCTGCCGCTGCCCGGCCTGCGCCCACTCCCGGACGGTCGCCAGCCGACTGCCGGCGAACAGGTAGGACGGGTCCCGCCCGCCGTCGTCCCAGGTGGCCGCGGCGTCGGTGAGCCGCTGTCGGGTCACCGCCGCGGCACGATCGACCTCGATCCACTCGCGCAGCCGCGGCCACGAGCGCAGCAGCGCCTCGTGGGAGATCTCGACGGTGTCGGCGTCCACGGTGACGAGTCGGGCGGCGACCAGCGCGTCGAGGACGGCGGAGACGTTCTGGGCTGACGCCGAGTTCTGGGCTGACGCCGACGTGGACAGCAGCTCGGTGCGTGAGACGCGGCGGCGGGTGTCGTCCGTCCCATCCCCGAACTGGATCATCTGTAGCAGGATCTGCCAGGCCGCATCCTGGCCGGCCGCGTCCAGCGTGCCGAAGGTCTCCTCCGCCGTCCGGGCGATGGCCCCCCGTAGACCCCCGGCCCGCAGGTAACCGGCCACCGTCAGAGTGCCGTTCTCGCGTTCCCGCCAGGTGGCGCGCAGCGCGTGCGCGAGCAGGGGCAACGATCCGGGGTCGGCGACGACGCCGTGCTCGTCGGCGCCGATGTCGTGCAGCATCAGATCGACCAGGCCCGGCTCCACCGTGAGCCCTACCGCCTCGGCCGGCTTCACGATGGCGTCGCGCACCTCCGCCGCGGTCATCGGCCCGACCACGACCTGCCCCGTCTGGAGCGCGTCCACCAGCTCCGGATAGGCCGCGCACCAGCCATAGAAGTCGGCGCGGACGCCGATGACGACGACCGCCGGTGGACGGGTGGCCCCGTCCCCGCGGCACGCGGCGACCAGCGCGCGGATGAACGCGCCGCGCTCCTCCTCATCCGCGCACAGGGTGAACGTCTCCTCGAACTGGTCGACGACGATCACCACCCGCCGGGTCGGCGGGGTGGTCCCGCCGCCGGCGGCGGCCGGACCCAGGGCGAGCAGATCCGACAGCGCCCCGACGAAACGGGCGGGTTGCGAGACGACGTCGAGCCGTGCCGCCGCGAGCACGGACAGCCCGGCCGCCTGCGCCACCGTGCGGGCCAGCTCGCGGGCCGGGTGATCCGTGGGTGTCATCAGGACCTGCGGCCAACCGCGGGCGCCCGCCACTGCGCCCCGGGCGAGCGCCGGGAGCAGCCCGGCGCCCAGCAGCGACGACTTTCCCGAGCCGGAGGCACCGACGAGCACCAGCGGACCCGCGCCGTCCAGCCGTTCCTCCAGCCGCGACAGCGCCTCGGCCGTCGCTCGCTCCCGCCCGAAGAACCAGCGCTGCGTGCCGGCGTCGAACGAGGCGAGACCGGGATAGGGGCAGGCGGCCTCACCGGTGGTCCCCCCGCCGTCCGGTGCGCTGGGAAGCCCCGCCGGCTGTCGCGGGGTTGGAGTCACCACCGGGCCGGGGCCGTCGGTGAGCACGGTGGTCGGCGCCGGCTCCAGGTCGGCGATCGGCGGGGTGTGCGCGGCGTTGCCGGCGAGGATCACCCCATCCGACCAGGCGGCGGCGGAATGCAGCACTGCGTTCCCGGCCGCGGTGAGACGTTGGGCGAGCCGCCGGGTCACCTGCCCGACGCTCAGCTCGACCGGGCCGTCCGGGTCGCCGTTGACGAGGAGCCGGACCAGGCCGGCGGACAGCGGCGGTCCGTCATCCGCGGCCGGCCCGGTGTGCGCGGCCAGCGGCGAGGTCAGCACGAGCAGCTCCACGCCGTCGCCGGCCGCGTTGACGCCGCCCCCCGCATCTTCACGAGGACCGGGAACATCCTCGCGAAGACCGGGAACGCGAGGTGGCACCGGCGGGACGGTGGAGTTGGCGACCGTGGTCCGCACCCACAGACCGTCGACGGCGATGAGCCGGGTGGCGGCCCGGCTCGTCGCCATCGTCGCCAGGACCGACGACAACGGCAGGGCCGTGTAGGCCAGGCGATGGGGACGGCTGTCCGACACGGCCGTCGCCAGATGGATCATCCCGTCGGCGTCGACGAGGACGATGCCGGCGTAGTAGACGAGGAGAGCCTCGGTGGCCTGCTCGACGGCCGCCGCGAGAGCCTCGCCGAGATCGAGCGGGGTCGCCGGGTCGACGACCGTGCGCAGGCTTTCCTCGGCCAGCCCGCAGCGCTCCACGAACACGCCGCCGACCGCGGCCACGGCCCGCGCTACCACGGCGCCGACCTCGCCCGCCCGGTCGACGCCGGGCCCACCGAGCCCGCCCGTGCCGACGACGAGAACCCGCGCACCGGCGGATCCCAGAACCAACCGCGACGTCCGCGACGTCGATGAACGAGCCACAGCTCTCGCCCTGCCCCCCGTGCCCGACATAAGCGGCCAGATGCCCCCGACCAGGTCATCCAGCTGGCGCATCAACCATAGATCAATCCGACGGCGCCCGGGCGGAATGCCGCGGAACCCGAACGTTATCCTCGGGGCGCGGCTGAGTCTGACCGTGCCAGTGCGTTGTCGCTGTGCTATGAGCAAGCCCCCCATGTCCGGCCGTTCCGGGCGAGGTCGCATCATCTGCGCGGTGAGCGAGAGCGCGGAGCTGAGCGCAGATGCGGTCGCCACTGAGGGCATCCCGCGACGATCATCTTCCTCGGTGAGGCCGGCCTCGGCGGGGCCGGCCTCCGCGCCTGGCGGCCCGGCGGCKCTGGTGCCGGCGCCGGCGGCCGGCCACCAAACCCGCGCCGGGGKCGGCAGGCCGTCCGTTGGGGAGCCGTCCCCCAAGGAGCCGTCCGTCAAGGAACCGTCCGTCGAGGAGTCGGATCTTTCCTCGGCGGTGAGCGGGGCACGCCGCGGTGACGAGGCGGCCTTCAGGCTGCTCTACCGGACGATCCAGCCGGGTCTGTTGCGGTACCTGCGGGTACTCGTCGGTGACGAGGCCGAGGATGTCGCGTCCGAGGCATGGCTGCAGATAGCCCGGGACCTGCCGTCGTTCCGTGGGGACTTCGACGGGTTTCGCGGCTGGGTAGCCACGATCGCGCGTCATCGCGCGCTCGACCAGCTGCGCCGGCGATCTCGCCGCCCGCGCGGTGACGTACCGGTCGAGACGGTGATGACGGAGATGGCCGCGCCCGATGACACCGCCGGCGAGGCGTTGGAGGCGATGTCCACCGAGGCCGCCATGCGCCTGATCGCGGGCCTGCCGTTGGACCAGGCGGAGGCGGTGCTCCTGCGGGTGGTCATGGGGCTGGACGCGAAGACCGCGGGGCGGGTTCTGGGCAAGCGCGCCGGCGCGGTCCGCACCGCGGCGCACCGGGGGCTACGCAGGCTTGCCGAACAGCTCGGTGATGGTGGGGGCACCGGGGTTGGTCGACCGGAGGCAGGTGAACCAGGTGAACATGGTCGGGGTGGCGGCGCGCGGCGATGACCATGGGCTCCGGCCAAGTGCAACACGGCCAGGTGTAACACGGCCAGGTGTAACACCGGTGAGGGCTTCGACGCTGAAGGACGTGAGATGAGCACACACCGACCCCGTCGGATCGGCCGGGGCGCCGCGGAGCGGATGCTTCGCGGCGGCCCGGTCAATGCGGGGGCCGGTGCGGATCCCCTTGCCGATCTGCTCGCCGCCGTGGCCGCTCCGGCCCGCGAGGGCGAGCTCGACGGTGAGGAAGYGGCTGTGGCCGCTTTCCGGGAGGCGCGTCTCGCTCACGTCACCCAGCCGCGGAGAGAGCCCATGTCCAAGTTGTTGCTCGCGAAGTTCCTGACCGCGAAGGTCGCCGCCGTGGCGGTCGCGGCCACGGCCGTCGGAGGCGTCGCCGCCGCCGCCGGCACAGGAGTACTGCCCGTCCCCGGTGTAGGTGGCAGCGCCGCTGTGTCCCCGGTGGCTACGCCCTCCGCCGAGGTGACCGCGCCGCGGGTCTCAGTGCCGAGCGCCGGTGCGTCCGTCTCGGCGTCCCTGCTCGCGCTGTGCCATACCTACACGGCCGACGCCGGCGCGGCTCTCAGTTCCCCGGACCTGAACGCGCTGGTCACTGCCGCTGGCGGCAGTGACCAGGTCGGCGCCTTCTGCGCGAAGGCCCTGCGGGCCGAGGCCAGCGCCGGGGTGGGTGCGGCCGCCGGGCCGGGCGGCACGGGTGCCGGCGCGCGGGTTCCGGGTGCGGGCGTGGGTGTGGGTGCCGGGCCGGGTGGTGCGGGTCTTGGCGTCGGGGTGGGGCCGAGTGCGGGTGTGGGTGCGGCCGC
>NZ_MAQZ01000001.1:0-14063 GCF_001756285.1 Frankia sp. CgMI4 | reverse complement strand
GCGGGTGTGGGTGCGGCCGCCGGGCCGGGCGGCACCGGTCTCGGCGCTAGCGTGGCGCCGTCGGTTCGTCGCTGACCGGTAGGTGTCCCAGGAGGGCCCCGGCAGGCCAGGAGGGCCCCGGCCGGCCTGGAGGGGGCCGGCCTGGAGGGGGCCGGCCGGCCCCCGGGGTCGGGGTTCAGGCGGCGAGCCCGTGCCGTGCGTCCGCTGCCTGACAGCTGACGACCAGTTCGGCGTCGCGGGAGGCCTCCAGCAGGCCGAGTGCCACGAACCGGTGGACCAGGTCGGGATGCAGCCCGCCGCGGCTGGCGACCGTCTCCACGGTCAGCTTCCGGGCTGGTGCCAGCGGGTAACGCGGCCGGGTGGTCGACGGCGCCGTCCGCTGCCGCGACGGGAATGGAGTGGTCATCGCCGGGATCCCTTGCTCGGATCGGACTTTCTGGGGTCGGAGTTCCTCAGGTCGGAGTTCCTCGGGTCGAAGGTCCAGGTGGCCGCCAGTTCTCCGAACAGCGCCCGCTCCCGGTCGGTCGGCCTCGGCGGCACTGCCACGCTGACCTCGGCTTCCTGGTCGGCGCCCGGGATCGGCCCGGGGCGCCGCCGCCGAGAACGTGCCGCCGAGGCCGAGTGTTACGCCATCAGATGGCTTCCCGATCCACCGGCGCCTCAAAACCACCCACCTGAGCCTCAAAACCACCCGCCGGGATCCCACCAAGCCGATCAGGTCGGTCCTCCGGGAGAAGGCACGCATAAGCGGTGAACCACGGTGGCGGGTTGGCACGGGTCGGCACGGGGGGTCGGCATCTGTGCTACGGTCCACTCCGCCTCACTTAAAGAGTCGGTCCGATTACCGATCGTGGTGATGTGGTGAAGGGTTCCTCAGACCTGGCCAGCGGTCTGTTGGAGGCGGCACCGGACGCGATCGTCGCCGTCCGGGACGACGGGGCCATTGTCCTGGTCAATACGCAGGCCGAGCGGCTGTTCGGCTACACCCGCGACGAGCTGGTCGGCCAACCGGTCGAGATCCTCATCCCGGTCGGTGTCCGCGCCGTCCATCCTGATCATCGGAACCGCTACTTCGCCGATCCCCGGCCGCGGCCGATGGGTGCCGGCATGGAACTGGCCGGGCGCCGCCGCGACGGCAGCGAGTTCCCCGCCGAGATCAGTCTCAGCCCGTTGGAGACCGAGGAGGGAACGATTGTCTCCGCGGCCGTGCGTGACGTGACCGACCGCAAACGGGCGGAGGCGAAGTTCCGCGGCCTGCTGGAAGCCGCGCCCGACGCGATCATCGGAGTCCGCCCCGATGGACAGATCGTCCTGGTCAACGCGCAGGCCGAGCGGCTGTTCGGCTACACCCGCGACGAGCTGGTCGGCCAACCGGTCGAGATCCTCATCCCGGTCGGTGTCCGCGCCGTCCATCCTGATCATCGGAACCGCTACTTCGCCGCCCCCCGCCCCCGGCCGATGGGTGCCGGCCTCCAGCTCGCCGCCCGCCGCCGCAACGGCAGCGAGTTCCCCGTGGAAATCAGTCTCAGCCCGCTGGAGACCGAGGAGGGAATACTCGTCTCCGCGGCGGTCCGGGACGTCACCGACCGCCTCGAAGCCCAGGCCGAGGGGGAACGGTTGCGCGTCGAGGCGCAACGCCGCAACTTCGAGGCCCAGCTCCACCAGTCCCAGCGGTTGGAAAGCCTCGGCCAGCTCGCCGGCGGGGTGGCGCACGACTTCAACAACCTCCTCGGCGTCGTCATCAACTATGCCTCGTTCGTCGCCGAGGAGGTCGCCCAGGCTGCCGCCACACAGACCGCGGGCGGACGGTGGAGCGACGTGCTGCGCGACATCGAACAGATCCAACGCGCCGCCGACCGCGCCACCGCCCTCACCCACCAGCTCCTCACCTTCGGCCGCCGCGAAACCGTGCAGCCCCGGGTACTCGACCTCAACCAGGTCGTCACCGACCTGGAGAACCTGYTGCACCGCACCCTGGGCGAACACATCGAGCTRCACATTCATCTGCAACCCGAGCTGTGGCCCATCCTGGCCGACCCCGGCCAGATCGAACAGGTCCTGACCAACCTTGCCGTCAACGCCCGCGACGCCATGCCCGACGGCGGCGTGCTGACCATCGACACCGCCAACATCACGATCGATCCGGACTACGCGGGCGAACGCCCGGGCGTGAAAGCCGGCCCGCATGCCCGGATCCGCGTCTCCGACAGCGGCACCGGCATGCCCCCGGAGGTCCTTGCCCGGGTCTTCGAACCGTTCTTCACCACGAAACCCAAGGGGGAAGGCTCCGGCCTCGGCCTCGCCACCGTCTACGGGATCATCAGCCAGGCCGGCGGAAACACCGACATCTACTCCGAACCCGGGGTTGGCACCACCATTCGCTGCCTGCTCCCCGCCACCGCCGCCATCACCACGGACGCCGCCGGTCAGCCGGACACCACGACCGGCACTCCAGCACACGCGGGCGAGACCGTCCTGCTCGTCGAGGACCAGCCCGCCATCCTCGAGGTCACCCGCCGCCTGCTTGCCCGCAACGGCTACCAGGTCCTCACCGCTACCTCCGCCGACGAGGCCCTCCCCCTCGCAGCCGACCACCCCGGYCCCATCCACCTGCTGCTGACCGACGTCATCATGCCGCGCCTGCAGGGCAAGGAACTCGCCAGCCGGATCCGCTCCACCCGCCCCGAAATCCGGGTGCTCTACATGTCCGGCTACGCCCACCCGGTCCTCGCCACCCAGGGGAAACTTGATCCCGGTGTCATCCTGCTCGAAAAGCCCTTCTCCGAACGGGTCCTGCTCGCCAAAGTCCGAGATGCCCTCAACTCTTCGACCTGACCAAGAATCAACCAGGACCCACCTCAACGGCCGGGATATTTCCTTTCTTCCCCGTTGATAAGAAATATCCGTCAGCCGGCGCTTTCGTCGTCGCTTGTCCTGCCGCGTGGCCCTGGCCGCGGATGGTGGTTTCTGCGGTTGACAGTCTCTGCCCGCGTCATAGGCTCAGCCGTGGGACGGATGCCCGACCGGGGTAGAGTGATGATAATGAATCAGCAGGAAGCGCAGCAGGTGGAGCGCGTGCTGCGGCAGAACTGGCAGCAGATCCGATACCAGATCCTTGACCAGTTCGCCGAGGTAAACTCGTCGGACCTGGACGCAGCCTCGAGCGTTGACGACCTTGTTCAGCGCATCGCCGACAGGTCGCACTACAGCGACAGGTATGTAGAAAGCAGGATACGCGAGCTGGTGGGTGTTGCGGCGGGCGCCGGCACCGGTCCGGCGGCGCAACCCACCGCCGCGGCGGCGGCCACAGCCGAGCAGGCCCCAGCRCCAGCCGCGGCCGAGCAGCCGGGGGCCGGGGGCCAAGCGGAGCAGTCCGTGGCCGAGCAGGCCGGGGCGGAGCAGGCCGGGGCGGAGCAGGCCGGGGCGGAGCAGGCCGGGGCGGAGCAGGCCGGGCAGCGGTTCGGCGGGCAGCAGCCGTTTACCGCGGGCCAAGCGGAGCAGGCCGGGGCGGAGCAGGCCGGGCAGCGGTTCGGCGGGCAGCAGCCGTTCGCCGGGGCGTAGCCGCCGAGGCAGACCGGAGGGTGGGGCGCCGTCCAACGATGGAAAGCACCCCACCCTCGGGATGTCCGCGGTAGAGGAGTACTCGAAGGCGCCTTCGAGTGGCTGGGGGTGCTTTCCTACCCGGGATCCGCCGCCCGTCATTCCTCAGTGCCCGACGGCGGCAGTGCCCGACGGCGGCAGTGCCCGACGGCGGCAGTGCCCGACGGCGGCCGACTCCGTGTCGGTGGATCGACATCGGCCCACGCAGGCGGGCGCGACAGGTCGTCGGTCGGAGCCGGCGGGTCCGCCACCCACCGTTCGACTCGGGTGCGGACCTCGTCAGCGAGGAGGAACTCGGGCCGGATCAAGCCCAGCGCCCGGTAGAATTCGCCCGCGACGTAAGCGTCGTCGACGGCGGTGGCGCGCACCATGCCCAGGTATTGTGCGCCCGCCCGCTCTTCGGGTGTCGGGGCGGGCATATTACGGCTTTCCGTCACGGGAAAGACCAGGTCGGATGCGGTCGCGGCCTGCCAGGCGAACGAGGTGACGGCCATGACGTCGTCGTGGAGACGCTCGACGGCCGTGTCCAGATCGTCCGCCTGACGCAGGCGGTCGCGCAAGGCCACCGCCTGCAGGACGGCCGCGGTCATGCCTTGGCCGTACACCGGGTTGTATACGGCCACCGCGTCGCCGACCGCGATGAACCCCTGTGGCCGCCGAGCCAGCTYGTTCCAGCGGCGGAGCCGATTCACTGACATCCTCGTCGTCCTGATGTCGGTGACGGGCTCGGCACGTTGCCACATCTCGTGCAGGACGGGGGTGACGGCGGTCCGGAGAAACTCGTCGAAGCCCGCCGGGTCGCCGGGCGGGAAGTCACGGCTGGTCCCGACGGCCATGAGGCCATAGAGGTTGTTCTCCTCCGGCAGGAGGAACGCACCTCTGGTGTTGTGCGGTGCCGGTGGCGCGCACACTGCCCGTAGGTCTCCCGGTAGGGCATCCTCGGGCAAGTGGCAGTGCACGGTGGCGTAACCGAGGAACGGTTGCACCGTCGACTCMGGCGGGGCGTCGAACCCGGCGTCGGCGAGCCAGTGCGGGGAGCGAGATGCGCGGCCGCCGGCGTCCACCACAAGCTCGGCCTCGATCAGTCCGCCCAGACCGTCGAGGTCGTCGCACACGACCGCGTCTACCCGGTCGCCGCCGGCCCTGCGCAGGCCGATGGTCTCGGCGTGGCGGAACCGGACGTTCGGTAGCCGGCGGGTCAGCGTCCGGATGGTGTGCTCGGTCAGGGCCCGCGTRCCGAACACGGACCGCATGTCGGATGGCGCACGCCGGATCCAGCCTTCGGGAAAGAAGTAGGCGACGTCGCGTTGCGGGTCATACGGCGGCGCGCCCTGGTCGGTCATCGCGACCGTGAAGCCGCCGTAGAGTTCGTCGAGCGCCGATGCGCCGCCGAACAGCAGGCCGTGCAGATGAGGCGCCTGCGGGACGTTGCGCCGTTCTTCGACGGTTGTCGGCAGGGCGTCTCGGTCGAGAATGGTGACCGCGGCGAAGTGTTCGCTCAGCACGCGCGCCGCGGTGAGTCCCGCAATACCTCCGCCGACGATGACGGCATGGTCCCGCTGTACAGGCATTCCTACCTCCACTCCCGATCTTTCGATTAGGAATCGTAACAGGCGAGGGAGGTCCCGGGCGTGGAATGCCGCCCCGGCAGGAAAGATGCGCGTCCACGGCATTGCCGGTTCCGCGACGTCGGAGTTGAGGAAGCCCTCCACCACTCGCAGCGGCACGCGCAGAAGCGGGTCATCTCCGTCTGCCGGTAACCATGAAGATGATCATGGACCCGGGCCGGCCGGCCCCTGTCCAGCCGGGCGGGTCTGGTTGGAGCAGTGGGATCGATCCCGTGTGCCGGTGGCGGGTTCCTGGCGGGATATAGTGGCTTTTTCTGTGCTAAGTGAGGCCGCTCGACGTCGGGACACTGCCTCACACCCTCTTCACATCGGCGGGATGGCAGCGTGGGCTCGACGCAGGTCCCCGACGTGTAGCCGGGAGCCCCGTGTCCACCGTGCCTGCTCTAAACTTCCTCGATCCGGCACCCATCGAGTCAGAAAGCATATCGATGCCGCCTTCATCGCACAGTCGGACCCGCGCGCGGGAGCCCCTTGCGCCTAAAGTGCCGGAAATCACGGCTCTGTTCTGGGTGGTGAAGATTCTGACCACCGGCATGGGTGAGGCGACCGCAGACTACCTTGCGCATGTCAACTTGGTACTCGCAGCTGTCATCGGTACCGTCGGGTTCACGGTCGCGCTATGGCTGCAGTTCCGCGCCCGGCGCTATTTCGCCCCCGTCTACTGGTTCGCCGTGATGATGGTGGCGGTCTTCGGCACCATGGCCGCCGACGGCCCGCCCATCGGCCATGTCGGCTCGGCGATCTTCTATACCATGCTCCTCGCAACCGTCTTCTTTCTCTGGCGTCGCGCTGAGGGAACGCTGTCGATTCACAGCATCGTGACCCGCCGCCGGGAGACTTACTACTGGCTGGCGGTGCTCGCGACCTTCGCCCTGGGCACCGCGGCCGGCGATGTGACCGCGACCACCATGCACCTGGGCTTTCTGGCCTCGGGCATCGTGTTCACGGCGATCATCGCGGTGCCCGCGGTTGCCTGGTGGCGGTTCGGGTTGAACKAGGTCGTCGCCTTCTGGCTCGCCTACATCGTCACGCGGCCGCTCGGTGCGTCCTTCGCCGACTGGCTCGGTAAGCCTCACTCGCACAGCGGTGTCGGCTTCGGCGACGGACCGGTCAGTGGTGGCGCCACTATCATGATCGTTATATTGGTCGCCTACCTGGCCGTTACCCGCAGGGACGTCCAGCCCAATACAATTCGGTCCGCCGACCTCCTCGTTCCTGGTATGCAGCGAAGCAACACCGGAAGTAATACCGCGAGCGGCAACGCCCGGTCCGCGACGATCCCAGGCCCTGCCCGTCCGCCGGGCCAGCAGGCCCAGGTCGACTAACCCGGCCCGACCACCCCGGCCCGACCGTCATTGATCGAAGCGATCGGCGTCTCCGCTCTCGGCCGGCCATGGCTGGCGCCGAGAAGCGACTGAGCGAGCTCTCCATAAGGCCTATTACGACCCGCGGCGTACCCCCGGGGCGAAGTTCATGGTCACCCTGCCCACGAGACGCCCAGGACCGCCAGCCAGATCATCAACCCCAATCGCACGGTTCCGGGGGGTGTGGCCATGACCGCGGCGGGCATGGCAAGCTTGCTCGCTGTGGCAGCAGAGTGCGAGGTGGACAGCGGGACGGCCCGGTTGGGCCGAGCCGTCGTGTTCGCCTCGTCCTCGGTGTGTCTGGCCTGGGCCGCGCACGTCTCTGGCGGGGCGCCGCGGCCAGCCGCTGGGATCATGCTGGTTGCGGTCCTCCTCCTCACCCGGGTGGCGTTCGGGCTCGCGGACCGCGAGCGAGGAGTCGCTGCGCTGCTCGCGGGTCTGGGGGCGACGCAGATCGCCCTCCATGTCACCTTCGTACTTGCGCATCCGCACACCCACCTGGCCAGCGGTCCGAGCCTGGATGTTCCGATGACGGCGGCCCATGGCATTGCCGTGGGCTGTGTGGGGTTGATGCTTCGTCACTCCGAGCGGGCTGTGTGGTGCGCGGCCGGACTGAGGCCGCGCACCGTCGTGGCCCTGTTGCTGTATCCGGTGACCGTCGCCGTCGTTCCGCCTGTCCCACCCACCGTGAAGATCAACCTTCGGAAGCGGGTGCCGAGACCGCACGCTCGCCCCCTTGGCCGTGGCGCACGGCGCCGGGGACCACCCGCTTCCCCTTTTCCGGGGTTGACGTCACGGCGAGCGTTGATGTCACGGCGAGCCTGGTAGACGAGTTCCGCTKGCGGGCTCATCTGCCCGACGAACGACCCCGGCGCGAGCAAGGCAAGGCATCTTCAGGTGGTCCCACGCGCCGTGGGACGTTCGAAGGGATCTTATGTACCGCAACGTTCGGCGTGCCGGCATGCTTGCCGGCACTGCCGCGGCAGCGATGTTCCTCCTAGCTGGACCGGCGTCCGCCCATGTCACGGTGCAGCCGCCGACGGCTGCCGCGGGCAGCTACGCCACCTTGTCGTTCAAGGTCCCCACGGAGAAGGACACCGCGTCCACGACCGGGTTGGACGTCCAGCTTCCTACCGACACCCCGATCGCGTCCGTGTCGGTCCAGCCCAAGGCGGGGTGGACATACAAGATCACCAAAGCGGCCCCGTCGAAGCCRCTCATGACGGACGACGGAGAGGTCAAGGAGATCGTTACCAGGATTGCCTGGACGGCGCAGGGGGATGGCGGGATCAAGCCCGGGGAGTTCGACACCTTCACCGTCTCCGCCGGGCCGCTGCCCGAAAACACCGACCACATTGTGTTCAAGGCATTGCAGACCTACTCCGATGGTTCGGTCGTGCGGTGGGTCGATGTCGCCGCCCCAGGCGCCCAGGAGCCTGAGAAGCCGGCGCCGGTCCTCACGCTGACGGCATCCTCCCCGGGGTCCGGTGGGCCTGGCGCGGCCGCGGCGCGGTCGGACGAAGCCGCATCGGCCTCCGACGATTCCGACGGGACGGCGCGTGGCCTGGGGATTGCTGGCCTTGTCCTTGGCGCACTCGGGTTGTTGGCCGGTGGATTCGCGCTGATCTCTTTGCGACGGCGCGCCTAACCGTCGTGCGCCGCATCCTGGTGGTGGCCGTGACGTTCCTGGTCATGGCCACCACCTCCATCGGTTTTGGCCTCGGGGTCCCGCCGGCGTCGGCGCATGCCCTTTTGACGGGTAGCGACCCCGTGGACGGCGCGGCACTTGACGTCGCACCCACACGGGTAACCCTTGACTACAGCGAGTCAGTACGGGTCTCGCGCGATTCGATCCGGGTGCTCGATTCCGCGGGTAGGCGGGTCGATGATGGTCGTGCCGGATCTGGTCCCAAGGCGTCGCAGGCGACGGTCGCGCTCCGGCCGGGGCTGCCGAACGGCACGTACGTGGCGAGCTGGCGTGTCATCTCGGCGGATAGTCATCCTGTTTCCGGTGCGCTCGCCTTCGGTGTGGGCGGGCCGCCGGATGCCGCCGCCGCGGCGGCCTCCGGCACATCGGGCTCCTCGACGGTGGGCGTCGTCTTCGCCATGGCGAGATTTCTCGGATACGCCGCGACGGCCCTGTTGCTGGGCGTCTGTTTCTTTCTGATCGTGCTCTGGCCGACAGGTCTTCGTGCGGCCGGTCCCGGCCGGCTGTTGATGGCAGCGTGGGGATTATCCGTTTTTGCGGCATTMGCGCAGCTGCTGCTGCAGGGCCCCTACGCTGCCGGGCTCGGCCTCGGGGGACTCGGGCAGTGGTCGGTTCTGTCGACCACCCTGGCGGATCGGTTCGGTCACCTGCTGCTGATCCGTCTGCTCGCTCTGGCTTTGATGGTGCCTCTCGTGCGGCGGCTGTTGCGAACCGGGTCGGTGGATCCGCGGGGAAACGGGGAGCTCGCCGGTCTCGGTGTCGTGGTGGCCGTGACGCTTGCCATGATCGGTCATGCCAGCGTCGGCGATCTGGCTTGGCTGGCTACCACCAGCACGACGGTGCATGTGATCGCCATGTCGGTGTGGATCGGTGGTCTGGTGATGATTGCCGGTTTCCTGGTGCGCCGCGCATCGGCCACCGAGCTGGCGGAGATCCTTCCCCGGTGGTCGAAGATCGCGGTTGTGGCCGTTGCCGCCGTGATGGTCAGCGGGGTCTTCCAGGGCTGGCGTGAGGTCGGCCCGCCACGGGCCCTGATTGATACCAGCTATGGTCGACTGCTGGTGTACAAGGTGTGGTTGGTCCTTGGAATGATCGCTCTCGGCGCTCTGGCGCGGCGGTGGGTCCGCCGGCAGTACAGAACGAACAGAAATCAGCCGGCCGGCCGGCCGGACCGCTCGTCGCATGCCGTTCTGCTTGCCGGGCTGCGCCGGGGTGTCATGGCGGAAATCGTGCTCGGGGCTGTCGTGCTGGGGATCACGGCTGGGTTGGTGAACATGGTACCGGGACGTACCAGCTATTCACCGCCGTTCTCCGACACCACCTTCGCGGGTCCGATGACGGTGAAGGTGAGGGTCTCGCCGACGCGGGTGGGCGCCCAGACCCTGGACGTCCAGGCCACGGACCCGAGCGGCAAACCGCAGAAACTGGTGGAGGCCAGTGTGGCGTTGTCGTTGCCGGCCGCCGATCTCGGCCCCTTCACTGTTCCGCTGAGCCTGGCCGCGCCGGGCCATRCGCGGAGCGACGGGATCCGGGCGCCGTTGCCCGGTGAATGGCAACTTCGGCTCAYGCTCCGAGTGAACGACTTCGACCAGTACGTGACAACCGTGTTCTACCAGGTCCGATGAAGGGACTCGTGAACGATGAAGGGCTGGTGAACGCTGGGCGGCGGTACGTGGATCGTCCGCCCGGTGCGTGGACCGTCCCGCACGGAGGCGGTAAGCGCTTCCGTGATAGCTGATCGGAATGGTTCGATTGGCGTGTGATATCAGGGTTGTAATGATCGGCCAGGCAACCCATGGTAGAGCGGCAAAGGCCTGCGAGGGAAGCTCAGAAGGAGTCCATCCATGCCGACCGCCACCGCTGACAAGTCCCATAGCTTCGATGTTTTCCAGCACTACGAGCGCCTCCAGTGGAAGGTTTCCGACCTCGGGCTGGAAAACGTCCGGAGTGACCTCGTTCATCCCGTCTACATCTCGCTTGTCAAGGGCGTTGTCATGGGCGAGGCGACGTCTCTCCCCGGGCTGCACGGTTTTCTCAGCGAGTTCCACGACGACTACGACTGCTCGGCCTTCGTGGCCATCTGGGCCTACCAGGAGCTTCAGCATCACTACGCCTTCCGGGCCTGGCTCAAGGCGGTGGGTGTCCACATCGACCAGGACAAGATCGAGGCTCTGCGTGAGCCGTACGAAGCCGGTATCACGCCGAGTGCGACCCTGACCACGAACGTGATCTCTGAGATCATCGTCAACACGGTCTACCGGGCGATGTCGGAGTGGGTGGAGGAGCCCGTGCTGGCCGACCTGTTTCTCCGCGCAAGCCGCGACGAAGCAGGGCACGCCCGCGAGTTCCTCTTCTACTTGAAGCGTCGTCTGGAACTCCACCCGCACGAGCTGAGGTCAGTCCTGGAAAGGATTCATTTCTACGTTACGAGCCCGCGGCTCAACCASCCGGTCGGTGTCTACAAGCATCAGCGCGTCGAGGAGATGCAGGGRCACGAGACCGTCGACGACGTGATCGATGTCTATCTCCAGTTCTCTCCGCCGGATGCGCTGGAAAAGCTCCAGGCCAAGCTCCGGCGCATGCTCGGAACGGCGGTCGGCCGGGACTTGAGCCGAAACTCCGGCATCCGCCACGCGATGGCCGAAATAGTGGCCTGAGGCATCGAATCTGAGAACGTCGTTCCCAGACCCGATCGGATGCGGGGGCGACGCGCGACGACGGCGGCGCCCCGGATCACGTGCGACGCCGTCGGCAGGGCGCGCCGTGACCAATTCTCTGCCGGAGGAACCGATGCACATTCACCCGACCGCTCCCTCCCAATCCTCGGCCGACGAGGAATACCTGCCGGTGCCTTGKGCGGTCCTGGAGAGCTACCGCTGCTTCGGCTGCTCACCGCACAACGCAAACGGCCTGCGCCTCCGCTTCGCCTTCCGTCCCGACGGGATCGCCACCCGCTTCAGGCTGGACCGCACTCACGAGTCGTACCCGGGGGTCGTGCACGGCGGTCTCATCGGAGTCATCTGCGACGAAACCATGGGAAACCTGATCGTTCTGCGAACAGGCCTCACCTCCTTCACCACCGGGATGCGGCTGCGGTACGTCACCGCGATGCGGGTGAACACCGACTACCAGTGCGTCGCCCGCCTACAGGCCGGCACGGCTGAGCCGGTCTCCAACCCGACGGGCGGTCCGACGGGCGGTCCGACGGGCGCGGGCGGCCTGGTGCGTGCCGAGGCCGAGATCCTCGACGCCGCGGGCAGTCTGGTGGCTGCGGCGAGCGCGACCTACCGTCCGACATCGATGAACATCGCGCGGCAACGCCTGGACCTGCGACCGGACGAGTTCGACCGTGTCGCGGAAGCCATCACCGCGGCCCAGGCCGCCCAGGCTGCTAACGCTGTCCAGGCTGCTAACGCGGCCCAGGCCGTCGGCGGTCAGGGCTGAATAGTCCCTCTCACGCGCCTCAACCGACACGGCGAATGACCRAAGGAGTCATGATGACACCCTCCCGCGCCGAGATTGTCAGTACTGTCACCGCCATCCTCGCTCGCGAGCTCGGGATGTCAGCCGACGCGCTCACTCCCGACCTCGACCTGCGGGCCGTCGAAGGCGCGGACTCGGTGAAGGTTCTGGTCATGATCTCCCGCATAGAGCGCACGTACGATATCGAGATCGAGGATGAGGACGTCTTCGCCCTGAGCTCCATCAACGACGTCGTCCGTATCGTGCTCGCGGCGCTCGAGACGGCGGTCTGACAACAGGAGAATCATCGTGACCGTATCGAACACCGTTACGTCAGCTACCTCTGATCAGGAAGCGGGGCAACGCCGTCCTGCCCGGTCCGACCGCTCTTTTGCCCGTCCGGTGCTGCCGCCGCTGCTGCCCGCCTCCGACCTGGCGGCGGCGGTCACCGCGTTTCACTCTGCCGGGTCCGCCGCCCGCCGCTGGGACGTCGAATCGGCCTTCCGGTGGGACGAGGCCGAGGCCGACCGGCTCACCGAAGGCCAGCGCTCAGCGGTCCGCTTCATCACCCTGATCGAGGACCATCTCCCCGGCTATTTCGACCTCTACGAGCGTGCGTTCCCGCTCAACTCCGACGTTGACCTGGAAACCTTTATCCATAACCGTGAGCTCTACCATTTCACGGTACGGTGGGCCCAGGAAGAGGACAGCCACGCCCGGGCCCTGTTCCGTTACCAGGTCGCCGCCGGTATCGCCGAACCGGAGGAACTGCGTCGGGAACTGGCGGCTGAGGGCCGTAAGAAATTCGATCTGCCACTTGACCACGCGGTCTCGTTGTTCGCCTACGCACTCGTGCAGGAGAAGGCGACGCAGCTCTATTATCAGCAGCTACGCACCGTGGCCGGCGATCCGGTCCTGGCCGACGTCCTCACCCGACTCGCCCGCGACGAGTCGCGCCACTTCGCGTTMATGGCGGATGTAGTCGAGCGGTACCTGCGCCGGGAGGGCGACGCCGTGGTGGAGCCAATCCGCGAGGTCATTGCGACCTTCCGGATGCCACTGGCCGACACCATCCGCGGCTACTGGCGATGGGCACTGCGGATCCGGGAAGTCGCCCACTACGACCACACAGATGCCTACGCTCACCTCATCCGGGTCGTGAACCGCGCCGTCAACGCCCGGTCCGACCGGGTGAATGAACTGGTCACCTTTATCGACGCATGCCGGACCGCTCCCGTCCCGGCCTGAGCCTGTGGGATGCCAGAAGTCGTCCTGKGCCTGTGACCTGGGCTGATGCGGCGGAGCGGGCAGACGGCGAGATCGCCGGTTCRCCGCGGTGTCCGCGGGGTGGGACGGCGGATCGGCCCCCTAACCGCTCGATTACCAGACGAAACGTTACGTATCGGCCCGTTCCGGGATATGTCGCGCAGCGCCGCAAAATCCGAGGTCGCGGCGTTTTCGGCGCCGGAATGGCAGGCCTCGGGAGCGGCTCGTCGAGGGTCCGCGGGTAGACCGGGGTTTTGTCGGTAGTGACCTCGACCGGGCGGCGCCCATACGCCGGCGCCCATACGCCGGCGCCCGGTCGAAGAACCGGCGGGCAGTCGTCTGGTCGCGGCGGGTACTGGGGTACTGGTGAGAACATCGATGACCCGCCCGTGCTGGTCGACCGCCCGGTACAGGTAGGTCCATCGGCTGGCGATCTTGACGTGGGTGTCGTCGACATACCACCTGTCGCCCGGTTGGTGCCGGCAGGGCCGGGCCGCGTCGGCGAGCAAGGGCGTAAAGCGAGGAGGTGTACTCGCGCGGCACGTGGCTGACCACGACGCAGGGCGCGCCTCATCGCGTCGCTGCGTTCTCGGGTATGTCGACGGGTCCACCATTGATCTCAACGAATTGTCTTTGGAGGATCAACGCGCTTAGGGGCTGTTGTGTCGCGTGCCTCTCCGGTGGCTCTGGGTGGCGGGGTTAGACTCCGACCGGCGGGCCGTTGTGGGCGAGAGGGGACTGGGATGYCGACGGATTCTTTTGTTCACCTCCATGTGCACACTGAGTATTCGATGCTGGACGGTGCGGCGAAAACGGGCCTGCTTTTCAAGGAAGCGGCGAAGTTGGGGATGCCGGCTGTCGGGATGACCGACCACGGTAACATGTTCGGTGCCTACGAATTTTATCAGGGTGCGAAGTCCGCGGGTGTCAAGCCGATCATCGGGATCGAGGCGTACCTGGCGCCCGAGTCGCGCCACCACAAGCGGCCTGTCCTGTGGGGGGAACGCTCGCAGCGCGACGTCGACCCTGCGGGTG